>CAZOAF010000001.1:0-2616 GCA_964577775.1 uncultured Thermoplasmatales archaeon
TTGTTTTTCGGGAATGTGATGGGGCAGTGAAAACACTAAAAATATAAAATAAGTCTGCATATACCCCTGATAATCATGGACAACGAGTTTTTGCCGTTCCCGGCCAGAATCGTGGGTGTGAAGAGACTTAATGGCGATACAAAACTATATCGCATAAGATTTGAAGATGGGGAAATTCAGCGGAATTTTTCCTTCAAACCCGGTCAGTTCGTGGAGATAAGCGTTGCCGGAATAGGGGAGGCGCCCATATCTATAACATCCTCGCCGTCCGTGAAGGATTACTTCGAACTGTGCATCAAAAAGGTGGGCAGGGTCACCGAGAAACTGCACGAGATGGAGGAGGGCGATATCGTGGGAATAAGGGGTCCGTACGGCAACGGCTTTTCGGTTGAGCAACTTTACGGGCATGATGTTGCCTTCATTGCAGGCGGCATAGGTCTTGCCCCGCTAAGAAGTCTGATAGACTCCGTCATGTTCGAGAGGGAAAAGGTCGGCTCAATCAAAATATTCTTCGGAGCGAGAAGTCCGGAAGAACTCATTTTCACGGATGAACTGAAAAAATGGGAGGATGCTGCGGAGGTGCAGGTGACGGTTGACAGGGGCGACGGATCATGGGAAGGCCATACGGGTTTTGTCAGCGAAATCGTGGCCAACACCGAGTTGACGCCCGATTCATATGCCATCATATGCGGACCTCCTGCAATGTTCGAGCCGACCATAGAGCAGTTGAAGAGAAAGGGAATAGAGGAGATGCAGGTCACACTATCTGCGGAAAGAAAGATGAAATGCGGAGTCGGAAAATGCGGGCACTGCATCGCAGGCGGAGAAACATATATCTGCCTGGAAGGTCCCGTGTTCAGTTACGAGGAATATCAGAAGATAGCAAGTTTTCTGTGACAGAAACTAAATTATTTAAATCGAATCCCATTGCCATATTTGATGCGGGCGTGATCTAGCGGTTAGGATTTGAGCCTTCCAAGCTCACTGCCCGGGTTCAAATCCCGGCGCCCGCATTTTATATTTTGTATTGCAGAAAAACTTTAAACATACCATGCAATCCACCACATGGAATTTTCTGATGAAGAGCATGTCCTGGGTGTGATACCGAATGCAAGTGGCGGCATGCTCGGGAAGAAGATGTATAACATTGTTGTGACCGACAGAAGACTGGTCATGGCCAGCCTCACTTCCAGCATGATAAAAGACGAAGTGAAAAGGGTGACCAGGCAATCGAAGGAGCAGGGAGTCGGGCGCCTCAAACGCATGGCAATCACGATGGCAGCGGGCGCTAATCTCTACAGGAGGTATTTCTCAATGCCGGTCGCAGATATTTTATCGGAAACGAGCGGGAATTTTACCGTTGAACCCGGCCAGATAAAATCCGTAAAGATAAAAACCAATCTTTCAAATGATGGGACGGGGTATGAAATTCTGATAAAATGGACGGGAGGAAAGTTGGCATTGCATTTTTCGGATATCAGTCCCAAGGATGCGAAGTCGCTTCTCGTGCAAACTCTCGGAAATATAGTGAAATGAAGTTCATTATTCCTCAAGCCCGAATGCGCCTTCCATCAATTCGTTCAATCGGTCAACAAATCTCACCATGGGCCCGCCATCCACCATGTCATGGTCGACGGTAACGGTTATATGGAGGCATTCCCGGATTTCTATTTTGTTGTCAATGACCGCCGGTTTCTTTGTTATGCCCCCCACCAGAATCATCACCGCAGGCGTGCCCAGCGGGATTACCCATCCGGGAAATTTTCCCAGCGTACCGACGGAACTGACTCCCACGGTACCCATGTATTTCTTCATCATAAGTCCGTTTCTGGAGAAATATCTGAGCATGAGTTTTTGTATGAACAAAGGTGCGCCCATAATCAGCCGCTCCGTGAAATTCAACTCTCCGAGCAGCTGGGTGGAGGCATCAACATTTTCGCTCTGGACGGAGCGTATTTCGTCTGTTATATCCGTAACGCTTTTCTCATTTGCTTTTCGTATGATGTATGCCATGGTGTTTGCCCCCTCATTTGTGACTCTTTCTACCGGAATGGAGATATCCACATCATCAAAAACAACGATTTTTCTTCTTCCCAGACGGTAGGCATTGAGTTCTTTGTTGTCTGCCATCGCCTGACCAACGCACTTGATGACCCATCCCGTAAACGATATTCTCCTTCCTGTTTTTTCTTTCTCGGCGTGTATCATTCTGCGGGCTTCGGTAATGTCAAATTCCAGCATCGAATGAATCGTATGCTTCCTGAATCCGTATTCCAGCAGCAGCGATATGTTCCTGCGGCTTTTTGAAAATTCTTTCTTTTCGTAATTGCCCGCATTGCCTGCCATGAAAACCCAACTTGTAATTTTATTTAATGGTTATTGTTTGCCATTACCCTGCAGGGGCATCTGGCGGTGGTTTGTAGATCGCTCTCAATGCAAACGGGGTTATAAGAGATGATATAATGACCAGCAATATGGTCGAAGCAAGAATCTGATGGGCCATATTGCCCGTAAATATTCCCATCGAAATCTCCGTTGCCACAACTATGAGCGCGACCTCCATGCGGGGCATCATGCCCACCCCGACAGCTATCGCATCCCTGTTTTTGAAGCCCG
>CAZOAF010000001.1:2626-19406 GCA_964577775.1 uncultured Thermoplasmatales archaeon
TTATCTTGCCGAGGAGCGCCATGGGTATGAAATAGAGAATGAGCATTCCGACTCCGTGAAGGGCCGAGAAATCAAAGGAGGCGCCCACCCACACGAAAAACAGCGGGATGAAGAACACATCTCCTATCTGGTGGATGAATTCGACGATTCTCCTTCTCTGTGGCAGTACGCTCAATAGCAGCCCTGCAAAAAACGAGCCCGTTATAGCCGCAAGCCCGAGGCTTACAGCCAGAGCGGAAAATATGAAGCAAAATGCAAGTGCAGATGTCAGAACAAATCGGGGTATGTTTGCTTTTATCTTCACCTTCTGGAAATGGTAAAAGGCATAGAGTAAAACCAGAAAAATGGCAAAGAAAAGCAGGATTTTGAGGAGCATCATTTCCGGGGAGCCCTGTCCGAGAGTTACCGAAAGGATGACTATGCCGAGAATGTCATCAAGGACAGCCACCGTCAATATGAGATTGCCGACATTTGTATGCAGAGCTTCCATTTCCATCAAACTTCTGACCGTTATGCCCACGCTTGTTGCGGAAAATATGTTTCCTATGGCTATTCTGTGTATGGTATCATAGCCCATCGCCCCGCCGACCAGATACCCGAATAAAAATGCAATGGCGACATCGAAGGCAGATGTTATTATGCCGTTCTTCCCACTGTTCTTCAGCTCACCCACTCCTGTCTCTATGCCTGATAAGAAGAGAAGAAGCACTATGCCCATATACGCAATTGCCTCCACGGGTGCATCTATGGATTCTGAAAGTATGTTGAACCCCAGCAGATTGCCCATTATAAAAGGTCCGAGAATAATACCGGAAAGAATTTCCCCTATGACCGCGGGCTGCTTCACTCTGTCGAAGGCATATCCGAGAATCCTTGCAAGGAATAGTGCCAGCCCAAGTTCCAGCAGCAGCAGTTTCAAATCAAACATCCTATCTCTTCCCCAGCAGTATCTGAATTATATAATGGGCAGTTATCTCACCTATTATCTCCCCATCACTGATAACCGGCAGCCTTCTCAACCCCGCATTCGTCATCTTCCGAAGTGCATCTCCCACCTTGTCATCCGGCGAGCATGTTATCAGCTGCTTGCACATCACATCTTCAGCCATGGTGGCGGTTCCGTGCTCGATTGAAATGCCGTATTTCTTCCCGAACACATATTTCGGAAGGCGGGCAGGCGCAAGAAGGCGCAGCATGTCCTTTTCCGTTATGACCCCCACAATTTTTTTACTTCCCTTTTCATCCGTTACCCAGACATGGTCGCGGGCAGCAAGTACAGACAGCAGGCACTGTATAGTTGCGTCCTTCTCTATCAGTGGCAGATTTATTTTTGCTCTCTCATCAAGTATTTCCTCAATTTTTTTCCCGTGTATTTCCTTGAGCTTGAATTCCACGCTATGAAATGGTTTTTTGCGTATATATTATCAGCGATGCCAAAAGAAAACGTTTATATGCTGCGGACTTTTACAAATTGAGTGATATAATGGAAAGTGAAATAGATGAAATCACGAAGGAGAAGATACGGAACATTCTCACTCCAGATATTCAGGTTTGTCCCGCATGCAGGGAGAAGTACAAGAATGAGGCTTCATGCAGCTCGTGCGGGCGCAATATGCTCGACCCATCCTACAAGGGCATGGTGTACGAATGCCCGCTGTGCGGCAAACTTTACTGCGAGGAATGCTGGAACAGCATGGAGTCAGGGCATACTCACGAGCACGAACATGTTGAGGAAAGCAGCGGCGGATTATTCAACCGATGATTTTCGATACGTCACGGCAATACGGTACACAAATTCGAAGAGGTAAAATGGTTTCAGGTGGAAATTAAATGGCTGACGGGGACTATGAAATAGATAAAATCAGGGTACTGGAAGGTCTGGAGGGTGTCAGGATAAGACCTGCCATGTACATCGGCTCCACTGACGAGAGGGGTGTTCACCATCTTGTCGAGGAGGTTGTGGACAATTCGGTTGACGAATCTCTGTCAGGGTACTGCAACAGCATATATGTCGGCATAAACAAGGACGGAAGCATAACAGTGGACGACAACGGCAGGGGAATTCCTGTGGAGATACACAAGGAATACGGAAAACCCGGTGTGGAGGTCGTAATGACCAAACTCCATGCAGGCGGGAAATTCGATAAAGGAGCATACAAAGTGTCGGGCGGGCTGCACGGGGTGGGCGTGTCCGTTGTAAATGCGCTTTCCGAATGGCTTGAAGTGGAGATAAGAAGGAACGGGAAGAAATATTTCCAGAGGTATGAACGCGGCAACCCCGTGACCCCGCTGAAGGAAGTGGGAAAGGCGGAAACCACAGGGACAAAGGTCACATTCCTGCCGGACAAGGAGATATTCCGTGACATAAATGTTGACAGTGCGAATCTCAGAAAAAGACTTCAGGAAATTGCATTTCTGAACAAAAACCTGAAAATCGAGTTTTTTGACGAGAAAACCGGCGAGAGAGATATTTTCCAGTATAGTGGGGGCATTGCTGAGTTTGTGCATCATATAAATAGAAGCAGAAAGCCCCTTCATGACGAGGTCATATACCTGGACGGGGAGCGGGAGGGGGTGGAGGTGGAGATAGCGATGCAGTACACCGAAAGTTATGCCGAGAAGGTATTTTCTTTTGTGAACAACATAAACACCCACGAGGGCGGTACGCATCTTTCCGGATTCAAGTCAGGACTTACCAGAACACTGAATGATTATGCGAAAAAGAACATTTTCAAGGAAAACAACGCCAGCGCCCTCAGCGGCGAGGACGTCAGGGAAAGCCTGACAGCCATAATCTCGTGCAAGGTTCCGGACCCGCAGTTTGAGGGGCAGACAAAAACACGACTTGGCAATTCTGAAATAAAGGGCATAGTGGAGACGGTTGTGAACGAGAAGCTTTCCATGTTTCTGGAGGAAAATCCGGTCATTGCCAAAACAATCATAGGGCGGGCGTTGGAGGCGGCGAGGGCGCGGGAGGCAGCCCGCAAAGCAAGGGAATTAACCCGGAAAAAAAGTTATCTGGAATCCTCGTCCCTGCCAGGCAAGCTTGCCGACTGCTCGTCCACGAATCCCGCGGAATGCGAGCTTTTCCTCGTGGAGGGCGACTCCGCCGGTGGCTCTGCAAAGCAGGGGAGGGCAAGGGAATTCCAGGCCATTCTGCCGCTCAAGGGCAAGATACTCAATGTCGAGAAGGCACGTTTTGACAAGGTGCTGGAGAACAACGAGATAAAGGCCATAATATCCACCATAGGCACGGGAGTTGGGGACGAATTCGACATAGAGAAGGCGAATTACCACAAAATCGTGATAATGACGGATGCGGACGTGGACGGGGCGCACATAAGGACGCTCCTGCTGACTTTCTTCTTCCGCTACATGCGTCCTCTCATCGACAACGGATTCGTTTACATCGCCCAGCCGCCGCTTTACCGGATAAAGAAGGGCAAGGGAATTACATATGTATATTCCGATGACGAGAAAGAAAAAATTACAACGGAAAATGCTTCGATACAGCGTTACAAGGGTCTGGGAGAGATGAACCCTGAGCAGCTTTGGGAAACAACGATGGACCCCGAAAAGAGGATACTCAAGAGAGTGACGGTGGACGATGCTATCAGGGCGGACGAGCTTTTCACCATTCTTATGGGGGAAAATGTCGAACCCCGGAAGGAATTTATAAAGACACATGCAAAGGAGGTTGTGAACCTTGACATCTGAAAAAGGAATCGTTCATCTGTCGATAGAGAAGGAAATGAAAACATCATATCTGGACTACTCGATGAGCGTCATCGTGGGTAGGGCTTTGCCCGATGTCAGGGACGGGCTCAAACCCGTTCACCGCCGCATACTTTACGCGCTGAATGACATGGGGCTGAAATTCAACAAACCCCACCGCAAGTCGGCGAGGGCTGTCGGAGAGGTGCTCGGTAAGTACCATCCCCACGGGGACATGGCGGTATACGATGCGATGGTAAGGATGGCGCAGCCGTTCTCCCTCCGGTACCGCCTTGTGGACGGTCAGGGAAATTTCGGTTCGGTAGATGGAGATTCTCCCGCTGCAATGCGTTATACCGAGGTGAGACTTGCCAAGATAAGCAGCGAGATGCTCAGGGATATAGAGAAGGAGACGGTCGAGTGGAGGGACAACTTTGACGGAACGCTGAAGGAACCCGTGATTTTGCCCGCCGTCCTGCCAAATCTACTCGTGAACGGCTCGTCGGGCATAGCTGTCGGCATGGCTACAAACATGCCGCCGCACAATCTGAACGAGGTGGTCGATGCCATAATCGCATTTCTCGATAATCCCGATATGGAAGTGAAGGAACTCATGGATTACATAAAAGGTCCGGATTTCCCCACCGGCGGGATAATATATGGGAGGAAGGGCATATTCGATGCCTATTCGACGGGTAAGGGAATATTGAAGGTAAGGGCAAAGACACATTTCGAGGAAGAATATCTCATAGTTACCGAAATTCCGTACCAGACCAACAAATCCTCGCTGCTCAAGAACATAGCGGAGCTTGTCAGGAAGGGAGTTATCCAGGGAATAGCCGATTTGAGGGATGAATCCGACAGAAAGGGCATAAGAATTGTCATCAAACTCAAGAGGGATGCGGTTCCGGAGGTCATACAAAACCAGCTTTTCAAGCACACAGCGCTTGAGAGCACGTTCGGCATTTCAAACATAGCGCTTGTGGACGGGCAACCCCGCCTTCTCTCACTGAAAGACCTGCTTTCGGAATACATAAAGCACAGAAGGGACATCATAGAAAAACGCACCAGGTACGACCTCAGAAAGGCAAAGGAGAGAAAGCACATACTCGACGGGCTTATGACCGCCCTGGAGAATATAGACGAGGTCATTTCAATAATAAGAAAGTCGGCGGATGCGAAGGAGGCGGGCGCCAATCTCGTTGGAAAGTTCTCGTTTTCGGAGGTTCAGGTCAAGGAAATCCTTTCGATGCGCCTGCAGTCGCTGACATCCATGGAGTCGGAATCCCTTCAGAGAGAGAGGGAGGAGAAGAAGCAGCAGATAGGGGAGCTGGAGCGCATACTTTCCAAGCCGGGGGAGATAGACGGCATAATAAAGAGCGAACTTCTCGAACTGAAGAATGTCTACGGTGACGAGCGCAGAACGGAGATAGTCGATGCCGAGATAGAGATGGACATAGAGGACCTGATACCGGAGGAGGAGGTTGTCATTCTCGTGACGAGCCAGGGGTACATAAAACGCCTTTCGCTTGAGGAGTACCGTGCGCAGAACCGGGGGGGCAAGGGACTGGTGGGAATGAAGATGAAGGAGAACGATACCATAAGCGACGTTTTGATTTCATCCACCCATGATTACGTTCTCATATTCTCCGACCTCGGAAAGGTATATGCGGTGAAGGGATACCGCATTCCCGCAGGGGGAAGGCATTCCACGGGCAGGGCTGTTGTCAACATAATACCGCTCGAGGGAGAGATAAGGGCAATACTATCCGTAAAGGATTTCTCGGAGGGCAAACTCGTGTTCTCCACGAAGAAGGGGATTATAAAGAAGACGTCTCTGTCGCTGTACAGAAACATACGATTCAACGGAATCCGTGCAATCAATCTGAAGGAGGGGGACGAACTCGTGAAGGTCAAACTGCTGGAGGGTGGGGAGAAGGTGGTGGTCGCATCTGCTGCCGGAAACGCATGTGTCTTTGACGGAAAGGACGTGCGCGCCATGGGCAGGGTGGCGGCGGGCGTGATAGGAATGCGGCTGAGAAAAGGCGACAATGTGGCCGACATGGAGGTTGCAAAGGGAAATGACATTCTCACCGTCACCGAGAACGGATACGGAAAGAGAACGCCGCTTGCAGATTACCGGCTTACCAAGAGAGGTGCCAAGGGTGTGAGAACCATAATAACAAACGAGCGAAACGGAAAGGTGGTATCGATAATGGAAGTTCACGACGAGGACGAGATAGTTCTCTCGAGCAAGAACGGCATGATGGTCCGCATACCCGTGGACAGCATAAGGAGACAGGGGAGAAACACGATGGGTGTCAAACTCATGAACCTTAACGAAGGAGACAAGATAGTGAGCGTTACAAAGGTGTAGGAGAATCATCCTGCATCTGGAGCCACTTCACTTTCAATATTTGTGAAGTGAGCGGGATATTTCGGAACCCAAATTTATTATACGCTTTTTTCGATAATGGCTCATGAAAGTCAAGTTGCCGTACGGAACAGGTTTTCTGGAAGCGAACGTGCCGGATGAGAACGTCATAGACGTGATTTATCCGAATGAAGTGAATCCGGAGGCGGAGGCGGGGGAATACATAAAGGAAGCGCTGGCAAATCCGATGGGAAGCCACAGGATAAAAGATATGGCAGAGGAAGGGATGAAGGTCTCTCTTGTTGTTGACGACAACACCCGCCCATGCCCCACCTGGGAGATGATGCCGCATGTTATGGGCGAGTTAAAAGAGGCAGGCATAAAGAAGGAAGACATCTCCGTGATATTTTCAACGGGAACCCACCGGGAGGTCAAGCACGAGGAGGCAAGGCGCCTGCTCGGCGGGAACTATGCGGATGAACTGAAATACATGAGCAACAACTGCAAGGGCGATGACTTCACATACGTCGGCACGACTTCAAGGGGAACCGACGTCAAGGTAAAAAACACATTCCTTGAGAGTGATTTGAAAATCCTGCTGGGGGATGTCGAAATCCACTACTTTGCAGGCTACGGCGGAGGACGCAAGAGTATCCTGCCGGGAATATGCCACTACTCGACGATACAGCACAACTATACAACCAACTTCTTCCATCCATTGTCAAAACCCGGCAAGCTGGACGGCAATCCGATGTACGAGAACATGACAGAGGCGGCCCGTTTGTCGCCCCCGGATTTCTGCTTGAACGTCGTCCAGAATGCGAACCATGAGATTGTAGGGGCGTTTGCAGGCGATTTCGACATGGTGCTTCGTAAGGGTGCTGCCCTTGTCGATAAGATGTACAAGGTCGAGGTGAGGGAGAAGGCGGATATCGTTGTAACCGCTGCCGACGGTGCCCCTCATGACATAAATCTGTACCAGGCGTACAAGGCTATACACCTTGCTTTGAACGTCGTCAATGACGGCGGAATAATCATACTTGCCGCTCAATGCCCCGACGGGCACGGTTCACAGCCGTATCATGACTGGATGAGCAGATACGAGACGAAGGAGGAGATGCAGGAGGAGCTGAGCAAGGAGTTCGTTCCCGGCGGCCACAAGGCATTCTATCATGTGAAAGCTCTTGACAGGGCACGATTTTTCATGGTATCCGACATGGACAGGGAGATGCTCGAAAAAGTTTTCAGGATGAATGTCTTTGAAACCGTTGACGATGCCGTAAACGAGGCGCTACGCATAAAGGGCAAGGATGCAAGAGTGCTTGTGATTCCGAAGGGGACGACGACGCTGCCCGTTTAACCATTCAGCAGAATCTCTCGTAGCACACTATCTCGTCAATGCTTTTCCGCCTCTTTTCAGGCGGTTCGCCCTCCGGATACCCGAGTGTCATCAGGGAGACAACCTCGCAGTTATCGGGAACGTCCAGCAATTCTTTTGCTTTATCCTGATAGAATGCTCCTATCCAGCATGTTCCCAGACCGTGTGATGCGGCTGCAAGTGCGATATGCTCCATCGCTATTGCTATGTCAATGTGTCTTGCGGGGACGCCGCATGTCATGGTGTATGATGTTTCGGGGGATACGCCCGCTATGATCGCCGCTGCATTTTTGACGAATTCCTGACCCTTTGCAACCTCGACCATTCTTTCCTTCTTTTTCCTGTCCCTTACGATGACGAATTTCCATTCCTGTCGGTTTTTGGCGGAAGGGGCAAGGCGCGCAGCCTCCATGATTTTGAGGACGACGTCGTCCTCCAACTCTCTGTTAATGTAACTTCTCACGGAATATCTTTTCTCTATTGCCTCCATCAACTCCATGAATGTAATGTTTGTATTCCTTTTATTTTCATCGCTATATTTTTAAAGCGGAAGCACATATAACAAACATGTTCAGGGTGAAGGTAAAGGCTGATTTTCTAAAGAGTGTGGTGGATGCCACTTCCATACTTGTAGATGAGGTTAAGCTGCATGTCACTCCGGAAGAGCTGTACGCAAGGGCGGTTGACCCTGCCCATGTGGGCATGATTGACTTCAGACTCAAGGCGGATGCATTCGAGGAATATGATGTGAAGGAGGAAGAGGAGATTGCCATTGACCTGGAAAAATTGAGGGCAATACTCAAACTCCCGTCCACAGAGGATGCCGTTTTGCTGTCCTACGAGGAGGAAGGCAGGCTTGTTATGCAGGTTGGCAATCTTACGAGGAAGATGAGCCTCCTGGACGCGTCCGGAATGACGGACACGAAAATCCCCAGCCTTGACCTGGCTACGGAGATAGTGATAAAGACCTCGGAAATATCCAAAGGAGTTAGGGCGTCGGAGGCGGTTTCCGACCACATAGCACTCTCGGCAGACCCCGACGGCTTCGAATTATCCGCAAAGGGCGATACCGACACCGTAACGTTGAAGATGCCGAAGAGCCAGCTCGTCTCTTTGAAATGCACCGAGAAGGTGAGAAGTCTCTTCTCCCTTGATTACTTCAGCGACATGATAAAATCCACGAGGAGCGACGAGATAAAGCTCTATCTCGGCAACGACTATCCCGTGAAGATGATGTTCCAGATAGCCGAGGGCAACGGAGAGGTTTCGTACCTGCTTGCACCGAGAATAGAGTCGGATTGAGATAGGAACAGGAGAAAACCTGGAAAGGGACAGAAGGAAATGGTTTTTCAGATTGAGGCGGGGTTGCGGAACATAGGAATGAGCATTCTATGAAATTCATGCGAAGAGAATTTCCATAAAAACTTTTAACTAGAAAGCATTTCAAACATGCCACGATGATGATGAACGCTTCCTGAACCGTGAAGAGAAGATGGGCGGACTGAGTGGCTACTATTTTATACCTCCGTCACATTTGTATAACCGAATGGGGTACGAATCGGTCTATCCGAAAAACAATACCTTTAACGGAAAGATTGTTGAAAGATTGGAGGAGGCAATTCCCCGGGGGGTTTCGACAGGGGAGGCTGACAGGATTATCTATTCCAGGGATTACTGGCCCATAGCGCTGAGATGGTATCTCGACGGAAAACTTCCCGCCCTGCCCGACTGTATCGTCTGGCCGGAAAGCGAGGAACAGGTTGCGGACATAATAAAAATTGCAAATGAATATCACACACCTGTCATTCCGTACGGGGAAGGCTCGGGGGTTCTCGGGGGCGCTGTTCCGGTCAGGGGTGGCATCGTCGTCGACATGAGAAAGATGGACAGCGTGGCGGACATAGACGATGAGGGGCTCATGGTCACCGTCCAGGCAGGCATAAACGGGATGAATCTTGAACGGCATCTGAACCATCGGGGCTACACAATGGGTCATATCCCCCAGAGTCTGTACTGCTCGAGTCTGGGCGGGTGGCTTGCATGCAGGGCTGCAGGTCAGTTCTCGACCAAGTACGGCAAGATAGAGGACATCGTTGTTTCCATGAGGGCCGTGCTTGCGGACGGCACCATAATACAATCGAAGGCAGTTCCGCGCACGTCCACCGGTCCGAGAGTCGAGCGCCTGCTGCTCGGTTCTGAGGGAACGCTCGGCATCATAACCGGGGCAACGCTTAAAATATGGCCGTATCCCGAGGAGAGGGTGCTGCTTTCCTTTGCATTCGACAATCTCTCCCGCGCACTGGAGGCGGTAAGGAAAATCATGAGAAAGAACGTTTACCCCGCGGTCGTGAGAATCTACGATGAAAACGAGACATTGCGCCACTTCCAGGTGAAGGGGAAGTGCATGCTCATACTTATCATGGAGGGGGCTTCCGAACTGGTGAAACTGGAGAGAGATGTATCCGTGAAAATATGCAGTGAGGGGGGTGGGGATGATACGGGCGAGGAACCCGTGAATCACTGGCTCGAAACGAGATTCAATGTCAGGGAAAGCTCGGAATTCGTGCCGAAGGGATTCATATTCGATACGGTCGAGGTTTCGTCAGGATGGAAGAACGCCCTTTCCCTGTACAAATCCGTCGTAAAGGCGATGAGAGGCGTGGAGGGAGTGGTAATCGCGTCCGCCCATGCATCCCATTTCTACCCGCAGGGCGTGTGTTTTTATTTCACGTTCGGTGGTCTGCCGCCCAAGAATTCCACTCCATTTGAATTTTACGAGGCCGTATGGGATGCAATCATGCGCTCGTGCCTGGATGAAGGAGGTTCGATAAGCCACCACCATGGCATAGGAATCATGAGGGGGAAGTGGCTCGGGGAGGAGATGGACGGGCGTTTCTCGATGCTGGAAAAGATAAAGAGGGCAATCGACCCGAACAGCATAATGAATCCCGGAAAGATGGGGCTTGCGGACAAGGAGGTCAAAAAATGAAGTATTCGTGGGTGATGGATGCGCTTTCCAGAACGCCGCTGAAAACAAAGGCAAGGGCTGCAAAGCATTTTCTGGCAGGAAAAAATGAATATGTCCCGAAGAGAAAGACACATGCGGATATGGATGCGGTCATAAAGTGCGCCCTGTGCCCGAATATGTGCAAGTTCGACTGCCCCGTTCTCATGGCTGAGAAAAATGATTCTGTCTCGCCATCGGGGAAAATGCGTCTTGCATACTTCATAGAGGGTGGCTACGTCTCATCGGAAGATGCGCTGGAGGATATGTACGCATGTGCGGGATGCGATGCATGCGAACAGTGGTGCCCTTTCGATTTTTCCGTGGGGGATTTGCTGAAGGGGGTGAGGGAGGACATCGCCGGGATGGGGAAAGCACCCTCCGCCGTCATGGAGATAAAGGAACGCTTGGAAAAGAAACATGTGATGTACGAAAGAAACGATGCATCACCAGATGCGGGCGGGAAGGATGTACTATATTTCATGGGCTGCGAGGTTGCATCACACAGACGGGAAATTGCAGATTCGATGGTCAAGATATTCGACATGCTGGGCGAAAATTACTCGATGCTTGAAGACGAGTGGTGCTGCGGTTCTCCCTTCCTCACCCTCGGATTCACGGAAGAATTCAAAAAATTTGCCGAACATAACGTCAAGGCGATAGAGGAGAGCGGATGCAAAACCATGGTGTGCAACTGCCCAACGTGCACCCACATATTCAGGGACATATATCCGGAATTCGGCTTCAAAATAAAGGCGAAAATCCTCCATTCATCCGAATATCTGGTGGGGGCGGCGGAGGGGATGGCGGAGGGCGGGGCTACCCAGCTTGCAGATATGGGGCGCGAGGCTGTTTACCACGATTCCTGCGTTCTCGTGAGAAAACTCGGCATAGAGGACGAGCCGAGGGAGGTTGCCAGAAAGGCAGGGATTCGCATAAAGGAGGCCGAATTTCACGGAAAGGACACGAGATGCTGCGGCGGAGGCGGCGGGCTGGCATGCACGAACCCCGGGATTTCCGAAAAGATAGCCGATTCCCGGCTCAAGGAGTTGAAGGAGCGGTCGGACTGCATAATTACCGCATGCCCAACGTGCAAGAGCGCCTTCGAGGACGGCGCGGAGATTCTGGACATATCGGAAATATTTGCGATGAGCCTGGAGAGGGGGAGAAATGAGATGGGAAAGAAAAGTTGAGAAAGCCATAGCAAAATATGGCAAGGGAAGCATACGTTACATTATTGAGGATGGGGTCGTTTATCTGGACGGCTCCGTTCCATCGGTCGAGGATTTTGTGGAGATGGGAAGGGCAATCGGGAAAATAAAGGGGGTCAGGGGCGTTGTGAACAACCTTTCATATCCGGGGATGAAAGCAAGGGAACGCAGGAAAGGCAGAACCGAAAAAATAGGAAGGGCGGATGCGGTCATCATAGGGGCGGGCGTGGTGGGCTGCTTCATTGCCAGGGAGTTATCCCGTTACGACCTTGACATCATTCTTGTCGAGAAAGGGGAGGACGTTGCCACAGGCACCACAAAGGCGAACAACGCCATGGTTCACACCGGCATAGGCGAAAAGATGGGAACGCTGAAGCAGAAACTTTGCGTCGAGGGACATCAGATGTATGGTGGGGTGGCAAAGGAGCTGAACGTGCCCTACCGCAAATGCGGGATGTGGATAATAACCACGGAGCATACCCTCGAGAGTTACAGAATCCCTTCATTTATTGCCAATTTCATTTCAAAGCATATTATACCCTATATCGTGCTGGGGCGGGGGAAAAAGCTGGGCATTCCCATGAAAATTGTGAAACGCGATGAATTGCTACGCGAGGAACCCAACGTTACGAAAAAGGCGCTGGCTGCTGTGTATTCGCCCACATACGGAGTTACATGCCCCTACGGTCTTGCGATTGCACTTGCGGAGAATGCGATGCAGAATGGGGTGAAAATCATGCTTAACACGGAGGTTGTTGATATTGCTGTGGAGGATGGTGGTGTGAAATCCGTGGTAACGACGGAGGGGACAATCGATGCGGATTTCGTTGTCAACGCCGCGGGGCTTTTTGCCGACGAGGTGGCGGACATGGCAGGTGCAAGGGAATACACCATACACCCGAAGAAGGGTTCCACACTTCTTTTTGACAGGGAATACGGGGACCATATCAAACATTCCATGTCCATGCTGAAGTTTCCGAGAATGGAGCACTACAAGGGCGGCGGGGTCATGCTCACGGTTGACGGCAACATACAGTGGGGACCCACCATGGAGCCGTTTTCCGGCAGGGAAGATACATCTGTCAAATCCGAAGAGATAGCCGAGATTCTCGAACACTTCTCGCTTCTCCTTCCGGATTTTCCGAAGGACAAAGTAATTGCATACTTTGCGGGAATAAGGGCTGCGACATTCACGGAGGATTTCTTCATACGCCCCTCGAGAAAGGTCAGGGGGTTCATCCACGTTGCAGGCATACAGTCGCCGGGGCTGGCTGCATCGCCCGCCATAGCAAAGATGGTGCTGGGTATTCTGAAAGACGAGGGGCTGGAGATGGAAGAAAAGAAAGATTTCAACCCCTCCCGCAAAAAGCCGGTGGTTTTCAGGGAATTGAGCAACGGGGAGAAAGAAAAGTTGATAGAAGAAAACCCGGCGTACGGGAAAATTGTCTGCAGGTGCGAGCAGGTAACGGAGGGCGAGGTGGTGGATGCAATACATTCCCCCATACCTGCGCTCAGCGTTGATGCGATAAAGAGGAGAACGAGGGCGGGGATGGGCAGATGTCAGGGTTCCTTCTGCCTGCCCCGCGTGGCGTCCATTCTTGCAAGGGAAACGGGCATCGGGATGGAGGATGTGGTGAAAAACAGCGAGAATTCGAAACTTTTCGTGGGGAAGGCTAAGTGCCTGCTGGTTGAAAATGCCGGAGGTAAAAATGAAGGCTGATGTGGTGGTTGTGGGGGGCGGGCCTGCCGGCCTTGCGGCTGCCCTGAAGGCTTCCGAACATGCGGACGTTGTCATTCTGGAGAGGGGCAGCGAGCCCGGGGGAATACTCCCGCAGTGCATACACAACGGATTCGGGAACTTCGTTTTCAACAAAATGATGGCGGGGCCCGAGTATGCCCAGCATTTCATAGACAGGGTGAACGAGTCGGGCATAGACGTGAAACTCGAAACCTCTGTCATCGAGGTCAGGGCGGATAAGGGGAAAAAAGTCGTGGCAGCGAGTCCGTCCGGCATGCTGGAGATGGAGGCAAAATCAGTGGTGCTTGCAATGGGCTGCAGGGAGAGAAGCAGGGCGCAGATTCTGCTCCCCGGAACTAGACCTGCGGGCATTTACACCGCCGGCACTGCACAGCGTCTGATAAACATAGATGGCGTCATGCCGGGAAGAAGGGTCGTCATACTGGGCTCCGGGGATGTCGGACTCATAATGGCTCGCCGATTCACCCTTGAGGGGGCGGAGGTGGAGGGCGTGTACGAAATAATGCCGAAACCCGGAGGTTTGACGAGAAACATCGTCCAGTGTCTCGATGACTACAACATCCCTCTCCATCTTTCCCATACAGTGGTGGACATAAAGGGAAGGGAGAGGGTGGAGGGCGTGACAGTGGCGGAGGTTGACGGTTCCATGCATCCGGTAAAGGGCACGGAACGATTCATCCCGTGCGACACGCTTGTTCTTGCAGTGGGGCTGATACCGGAAAACGAGCTGACACGCCGGGCGGGAATAGATATTGACGGAAGGACGGGAGGGGCGTATGTGGACGAGCACATGGAGACCTCCGTGCCGGGAATATTTGCATGCGGAAACGTCGTCCACGTTCATGACCTGGTCGACGATGTCACCGTATCCTCGGAAATAGCGGGAGAATACGCGGGGAGGCATGCATCGGGGAAAAATGAGAAGCCCGGGATAAAAAAGGGGATAAAGGTTGTTGCAGGCGAGAATGTCAGATACGTTGTGCCCCAGTTTTTGAGGCACATGGACATGGAAAAACTGACTTTTTATTTGAGGGTCGGGGAGGAGAAAGAAAATGTCACGGTTACCGTATCGTGCGATGGAAAGGTTATATTCGAAAAAAGGGAAAGAATGGTGAAACCCCCCGAGATGGTGAAGGTTAACGTGCCGGCATCCGTTATCCCGGAAGCAGAGGAAGGGTTAAGGGTGGATGTTGCCGTGAACACGGAGGGGAAAAATGGATGAGAACACACTCAAGATTACATGCATAGAATGCCCCCTCGGATGCGAGATGACCGTGGAGGTGTCCGGAGGGGGGACGGAAGGAGCCGGGCGGGGGGATACGGGGAAGGGGAGAGAAATAAGGGTGTCGGGAAACAGATGTGCAAGGGGGAAGAAATATGCAGTGCAGGAGGTTGTCGACCCGAGAAGGGTGCTCACGACAACGGTTTTTGTCGAGGGTGGCATGCGCCCCCTCCTTCCCGTCATGAGCAGCGGGGCAATCCCCAGGGGAATGGTAATGGATTGCATCAGGGAAATTTCGAAAATAAAGGTGAAAGCCCCCGTAAATTACGGCGATGTGATTGTCAAAAATGTCTGCGGTACGGGTGTTGACATCGTAGCGTCGAGGAGCATGGTGAGAAAATGAAGTACATAATGGCAATAGACGAGGGAACTACGGGAATACGTGCAATCATATTCGACCACGGCGGCAACATCGTCTCGCAGGCATACGAGGAGATAGGACAGATTTTTCCGAGAACAGGATGGTGCGAGCAGGATGCGGGGGAGGTATGGAGAAAGTGCATCTCGGTCATGAAGGGGGCAATGGCGGCAGGCGGTCTGGGGGCGGGGGACATAGAAGCGATAGGAATCACGACGCAGCGCTCCACCAACCTGCTCTGGGAGCGCAAGAGCGGCAGGCCCATATACAATGCTATCACCTGGCACGATACGAGAACATCTGATTTGTGCAGGGAAATGGACGGAAATGGGAAAATCAGGGCAATCAAGGCGCTGGGCAGATTGGTCAGGGGTATTTCCAGGGTGTGGGAAGGCATCCGCATGACGCCCACGGGAGCGCTCCTCGTATCCGCATCAAATCTTTCGTTCACGCCGGCTTCCGCGCTTGCCCATACCGCCTGGATGCTTGAGAATGTGGAGGGGGCGAGGGAGAGGGCCGGGAAAGGCGAAATTTTATTCGGCACCATGGATACGTGGCTCATATGGAATCTGACAAACGGGAGGGTTCATGCCACGGACTTTTCAAATGCAAGCTCAACGGGGATTTTCGATTCGTTCGCCCTGAAATGGAGCAAACTTTTCCTTGATACATTCGGTATTCCGGATGCAATTCTTCCGGAGGTCAGGGACACGTCGGGAGATTTCGGTAGCGTGGACGGGAAGATTCTCGGAAGGGAGATTCCGATAATGAGTGCCGTTGCAGACCAGCAGTCGGCACTTTTTGCAGACGGATGCTTCGGCCCCGGTGACGTGAAGTGCACGAACGGTACCGGAAGTTTCATCGACATGAATGTCGGGAGCAGGCCGCCTGCCTCGCTGCACAAACTTCTTCCCCACATCGCCTGGAGCATAGACGGAAAGGTCACTTACATGCTCGAGGGGATGATGAATACAACGGGCTCTGCGGTGCAGTGGCTGAAGGACGTGAACATCATAGACGATGTGAAGGATACGGATGCCATCGCCGGTTCGGTGGAAAGCACGGAAGGAGTTTACTTCGTTCCCGCGTTTACAGGCCTTTCCTCTCCGTACTGGGACCCGCATGCATGTGGTATTGCCGTGGGGCTGAGCAGAAAGACGGGAAGGGAGCACATAGTCAGGGCAGTCCTCGAGGGCATTGTATACAGATGCAGGGACATACTGCTTGCCATGGAAGTGGATACGGGGCTTAAAATTTCATCAATAAAAGCAGACGGAGGTGCGTCATCCAACGATTTCCTGCTGCAGTTCATGGCAGACATGCTTAACGTCAAAGTTGAGCGCCCTGCAATACTTGACAGCACTGCGCTTGGGGCTGCATATCTTGCAGGCCTTGCATCCGGTTACTGGCAGTCGAAGGAAGAAATACTCGGGAAAAGAAAGGTTGACAGAATTTTCGAGCCCCGGATGGATGAGAAGAAAAGGCAAACTCTCTACAACGGATGGAAGCGGGCAATAGAGCGCTCGTTCGAGTGGCATCACTGAATATTAAGTACGGAATTTTTTGTTTCAGGCTTATTAAAAAGCATTTAATTTTGGTGAAAGCAAAAAGTGAAGGAAATAAAGAAGCTCATCATGGCAACTTTACATCAGCACCGAACATGCTAAAGGAAATGGGTACTTTTTTTCCTATTTTTCCAA
>CAZOAF010000002.1:0-16216 GCA_964577775.1 uncultured Thermoplasmatales archaeon
CCTGGTTGTGGAGAGTGGCTCTTGAAACAGTCACTCCCTTCACATCAACCGGCTTAAGAAGTGCAACAGGTGTGAGCGTGCCCGTGCGCCCAACCTGCACGACTATGTCCACTATTTCGGTCACCTCCTCCCTCGGTGGAAATTTGTATGCAATCGCCCATCTGGGTGAACGGCTTTTCACACCGAGTTTTTCCTGATAATCGAATCTGTTGACTTTTATCACGACCCCGTCGATTTCATAGGAAAGCCCGTCTCTTTTCTCAGCCATCTCCCTGTGATATGCTATGGCTTCCCCAATATCCCTGCACTTCTTTACCATGGAATTTATCTTGAGTCCCCACTTTTTCAGCGACTGCAGGACATGCCACTGCGTATCAATCCCGTCATACCCGTCTATGCCCAGTATCTCGTAAAAGAATATATCAAGCGGGCGTTCAGCTGTCTCCCGGGGGTCAAGCCGTCGGAGTGAGCCCGCGGCGGCATTCCGCGGATTTGCCATCGGCTGCTCGCCCCTCTCGATGAATTTTTTGTTCAGTGCCTCAAAGTCATCTATATGCATTATGACCTCGCCCCTGACAGCAAGCATGGAAGGCACATTAATCTCGCTCCCCCTGAGCACAAGAGGAACCGCCCTTATTGTCTTGATATTCTCCGTCACGTTCTCGCCATTTATTCCGTCGCCCCTGGTGGAACCCCTGACAAGCCTTCCATTCTCGTAAATAATCTCAACGGATAGACCGTCCAGTTTCGGCTCCGCCACGTATTCGATATCATCATCTCCAACCTCCCTCTTCACCCGCTCATCAAATTTTTCTACTTCCCCTTTCTCCAGAACGCTGTCAAGGCTGAGCATAGGGCGAACATGCCTGACCGCCTCGAATTGCCCCGCGGGCGCAGCCCCCACACGCTGCGTGGGCGAATCGGGCGTGATGAGTTCGGGGAACTTGCCTTCCAGCTCCTTCAACTCATTCATCAATCTGTCATACTCGGCATCGGATATTTCTGGTTTATTGAGAACATAATAAAGATAATTGTGATGTCTTATCTCTTTCCTCAGTTCCTCCACACGCTTTTCGGCCTGCTCCCTTGTTGCCATCTTCACCATGCCATTATTGTCATAATTGCTATATAATTTTCTGCCATGATGTTTCCCCGGAATGCTCAGTAATCGAAGATGCTCTGCTGTTTTACATCTTCCTCCGCCGCCTCCCCGCCCTTCCTTATGATGTCCGTGATTTTTTTGGCGGTGCTCTTCCCCAGCAGTATTGACAGGCTGTCCTCCGAAAGGTCAAGTTTTCTGGTAAATTCCACCGCTATTCTGCTGTTAGCCCTGAAAATGTCCCTGATTGCAGGCATCATCTCCCTGCTCTTCCTGCCGGACATGTGGGTGTATCTGCCGATTTTGCCCTCCATTTCCTTACGGTATGCTCTCGAAGATTTGCTTGCCCCCATCTTCCTCAGCCACGACGGAAACGAGTAGCGGCTGCCGGTATAAAACCGGCTTTTCGAAATCGCGACACCTCCGAACATCAAATCGTTTGCATACTTCCAAAGGCCGTAATTCTGGCGGCGCTTTGTCCTGCCAAGAAAAACATCCGCCATGGATAGAAAGTGGTATGCCCTCTCCACATCCATAGGGCTCCTGTACTCTATGGGAAGGTTCTCGTCCATCCACAACATGAGGTAATCGGGCGGCTCGTGAATGCTGCCCGCCACCGCACGTGCGGTCTTGAAATCCCTTGCCCTGAATATTTCCCTCATGCCGCTGAATATCTCCTTATCCTTGTTTCTGTAACCCAGCGATGCAACTGCATTCATGCCAACCTTCTCACGTCCCTGACACACGGTCTGCAAATCATTTATTGCCCCCCTCATATCGCCCTCCGAATGGGAAACAATGAATTTTATCACCTCCTCCGAGACCCTCACCCCTTCGCGCCTGCATATTGCCTTCAGCAAATTTCCCATCTCATCCTTCACGCCCTCGAACTTTATATGCTCGCACATCGTCTTCAGCGCACTTCCGCCCCCCTTGACAAGCTGGTAGTAATCGTTGACTATCAGTATTATAGGCTGCTTGGTCTGTTTTATGGTATCTATTATCGCCTTCTTTCCGCCGCGGTCGGCGTTACCCTCATAGAGATTGTCCGCCTCGTCAAGAATTATCAGCTTCCTGCCGCCGGAATCAGAGGGAGAATAATCACCATACCTGGTGAATGTCTCGTTTACCGCTCCGGAGAGCGCCACCCTTCTTATAACATCGCCATTTCTCGTATCCGATGCATTCAGTTCTATGACTTCCCATCCGAAATCATTTGCAAGCGCATAGGCCGATGATGTCTTTCCTATGCCCGCCTTTCCAGAAAATATCAGGGCTCTGGTTTCGGGTACGCCGCTTTCCCACTGTTTACCCCACCTCCTCAGTTTTTCCACTGCCCAGCGATTACCTGCAATTCCGCTCAAACTTTTCGGGCGGTATTTTTCTGTCCAGTTTTCCATAACAACAATTATTGACCCAGCTTCCAGTCAACACCCGTATCCTCTTCCCAGTATTCCGCACTCTTTCTGAATTCCTCCCTCACAATGTCTCCGAGTTTCGTGGGTATCTTTATTCCGAATCTCTCGTATATTTCCGTTCCGTCCTTCGTGATGTACGTGGGGTTGAACGGGTCGAAATCGGGCGGGAATTTCACGAGCTCGTACTGGAATTCCCCCGTATTTGGATCGCGAATGCACGTTCTGTAGTTGTACCTGTTTATGACAGTGTAGCTACCCTGCAATTTGTTCACTATGTCCCTGTAATAGCTGAGACCGCTTTTCAGCTCCTCCACCTCTTTCTCCAGATTGGATACCCGATTGGCATGCCTCTCGAGCTCCTCCCTGAGTTTCATGTTCTCCAGCTTCAGACTGGATTCCTTCTCCGGGTTCAGCGCGCTTCCTTCATCGGCCATTATCCCTCCTTTGAATTTATCCAGCTGGGATTTGAGATACTTGTTTTCGTTTCTCAATTCCGTTATCCAATCGATGAGCTTGTCATTTGAAATGCCGGAGAAACCTCCGGGATTCTCTAACATATCAACTCTCTGCCTGAGCTGGGCTATGGTGTTGCTGTATTTTTCCACCAGTTCCCTGTACATGCCAATATCGTTATCGTTCTTCACGGGGTCTTCCGCAATTTTTGCAACCTTCTTCATCCCGTTTTCCTCGTTGACCACATATTTTTCGACATTGGCAACAGGTGCCTCGGTCTTTGCCTGCTCTTCTTCCTCCTTGGGGCTGGTGGTGAAAATCATGATTCCAAACCACGCAAGAATGAACGATAGCACAGCAAGTATGGTAAGCGTAGTGAAGTCCATGAAACGTTATAGGAATAGGTATATCTATAATTTTCGCTTGCCGGAGCCGAAAATATGCAGTGATAAAACAGATAAAAAGAGGGATAAGAAAGGGTAAAGGGTGGCCTGCTCAGTTTCCGGGGTGGTTGTTCTTAAACTCCCTGTGTATCTCGTCCACTATCTCCGGGTTCTGAAGCGTGGTCGTATCGCCTATTTGCTCCTCTCCGGATGCCAGCTTTTTGAGAATGCGTCGCATGATTTTCCCGCTTCTTGTCTTGGGCAAATCGTCCACAAAGAGAATGTCGCTCGGACGTGCCGTGGGCCCTATCAGCTTTGTCACATGATTTATGAGTTCCTTCTTCAGCTCGTCCGACGGAGAATACTCCTGCCTCAGCACGACATATGCAAACGGAACCTGTCCCTTTATCTCGTGCGGAATTCCGACGACCGCCGATTCTGCAACCGACGGGTGGTCAACAAGGGCGCTTTCCACCTCGGCTGTCCCGAGACGGTGGCCTGCAACGTTCAGAACATCTCCCACCCTGCCAAGCAGCCAGAAATAGCCGTCCTCGTCCATTATTGCCCCGTCACCGGTGTAAAAGTTCCCCATGCCATATTTTGACCAGTATTCCTCCACGTACTTTTCGTGGGCGTTGTACAGACCGCGAAGCATCGAGGGCCACGGTGTTGTTATGACAAGTTCGCCTTTCTGTCCGGGCGGCACCAGTCCGTTCTCGTCCCTGACTTCCGCCTTTATTCCCGGGAACGGGAACGTAGCAGAGCCCGGCTTGAGTTTTGTCACACCCGGCAGCGGCGTTATTATGTGCATGCCTGTCTCGGTCATCCACCATGTGTCAACAATCGGGCATCTCTCCTTCCCTATTGTCTTGTAGTACCAGAGCCATGCCTCCGGGTTTATGGGCTCGCCCACACTTCCCAGCAGGCGCAGAGTGCTCAAATCGTGCATGTCGGGCCATTCCTCGCCCTTCTTCATGCACATCCTTATTGCGGTAGGTGCGGTATAGAGAATGCTGACCTTGTATTTCTCGACTATATCCCACCATCGGTCAGGCTGCGGATAGTCCGGAACGCCCTCGTACATTATGCTTGTCACCCCGAGCGCAAGGGGCCCGTAAACGATGTAGCTGTGCCCTGTTATCCAGCCCACATCGGCCGTGCACCAGTAAACATCATCGTCCTTCACGTCAAATACCCACTTCATCGTGGTTGTGGCTCCGACGAGATAACCGCCTGTCGTGTGCATCACTCCCTTCGGCTTTCCGGTGGTGCCCGACGTGTACATAAGAAATAGCAAATCCTCGGCATCCATGACTTCCGGCTCGCACGTTTCATCAGCCCCTTCCATCAGCTCGTGCCACCAGTAGTCCCTGCCCTCCTTCATGCTGACCTCGTTTCCTCCTCTCTTGACCACTATGCTCTTCACGTCCATGCCCTCTATTGCCGCATCCGTCTTCTTCTTGTGGTCTATGAGTTTGCCGCGCCTGAAGTATCCGTCACATGAAATCACGTGCTTCGAGCCTGCATCAACCATGCGGTCTCTCAATGAATCTGCGCTGAATCCGGCAAAAACAACCGAATGGGGCGCACCTATGCGGGCGCATGCAAGCATCGCTATCGGGAGTTCCGGAACCATGGGGAGGTATATGGAAACCACATCCCCTTTCTTCACTCCCATACCTTTCAGTGCATTTGCAAATTTGCTAACCTCTTTCTGCAATTCCCTGTAAGTAAATTTCCTGACCTGCCCATCTTCCCCCTCCCATATGTAGGCAAGTTTGTCGCCCTTGCCCTTCTCCACCCATCTGTCCAGGCAGTTATATGAAATATTCAACTTGCCGTTTACAAACCATTTGTAGTAAGGCGGGTCCTTCACCAGCACCTTGTCCCATTTCTCGTACCAGTCCACCAGCTCCTCCGCCCTCTTTTCCCAGAAGGATTCGTAATCCTCACCTTCCTTATAAACGCCCTCATCCTTAATCCATGCGTTTTTCACAAATGATTCCGGCGGCGCAAAGACCTGCTGTTCTTTAGATATTTCACTCATGGTTATCTGGTGGGGTAATTGGCATACAATACTTAAATTTTTTTGAGAAAAAGGGCACTAAAAATGCAACATTGTTATACAAATAAACATTTTATGCCCCCTCATAAAAATAAAATGATTACAAAGAGCGCATAAAGGGCAAGCAGAAAAACACCCTCCCTCCGCCCCACCTTCCTGCTCGCAAAAATTGCCGCCGCAACTGACACAAACAGCAGGAATGACATCATCACATACACTTCCTCCCCCGCCCTTATGGGATTTATCATGCCGGCCACACCCAGAACGAGCAGGATGTTGATTATATTGCTCCCCACAACATTGCCTATAGCGATACCGTGCTTGCCCTTCAGGGCGGCTGCAACAGAACTTGCCAGTTCGGGGAGGGACGTACCCAGGGCAACCATCGTGAGTCCTATGACAAGGTCCGATATGCCAATCAATCCCGCTATCCCGACACCCGACTCAACAAGAAAATGGGCACCGATTACGACGGCTGCCGCACCGAATGAAATCATCAGCGATTCCTTCCAGTATCCCGCGCCCGTCCCGCCTGCCTCCGCCAGAATTTCATCCGCGTTTACCCCGGCATTGTTACTGTGAGTGCGGTAGAGATGGAATATGAAGACTACATATACACCCAGAAAAATCAACCCGCCGATGCGCCCCACCCCGCCGTCAATCGCAATAAAGGCGAATAGCATCAGCGTCACAGCCACCATGAAAATCGAATCCCTTCTGGTTTCCCCCGTCGTCTTGAGCTGCATGATTATGGCTGCAATGCCAAGCACGAGGCATATGTTTGCAACGTTTGAACCGATGACATTGCCTATCGCAATACCCTCCGCCCCGTTGAATGAGGCAATGGACGAGACCGCAAGTTCGGGCAGGGAGGTTGCAAACGCCACAAGAGTCAGACCGATGACATGCTCTGATATCCCCATCCTCTTTGCCAGCCCCGCCGCCCCATCTATGAATATATCGCTACCTTTGACCAAAAGCAAAATGCCTATTACGAGTTCAACCGTGTAAAGCAAAGCATCTGCCATCGCCATTGCAACCGCCGGTTATTAAAATGCTTTTCTGAAATGCAGAAATTTATGTCGCAGTATGTATTGTAATTCTGCACGATAGGGCGCAGAGTATTTGTCATTGCTCTTTCAATGCTGCTACTTCGACTCTGTTTCCGGTCATTACAGCACGGAGTTTACATGGATGCCGCCCCGGTAAAGGGCATCGTGACAGCCGATGCAATCGCCGTAACGCATCGGGCTTCATAGGCATATTTGATTACTGGAGATACCATGTTCACGTGAGAGTAATCATACAGATAATGGACTTCATCAGAATATGGTAGAATTACATGACAGCGCAGCAAATCGTAAATGATTAGTGCTACGTGCTGTCAAGAATCAGGAAATAAATTTAAGGGAAGATTGCATTCACAGAACAATGAATATTACAAATCTTTATTCTGATAGTGTAGGGAAGATGAAATCTTCCGAAATCAGAGAATTACTGGAAGTCTCGCGCAGACCAGGAGTTATATCGTTCGGCGGCGGCCTGCCAAATCCTGCTTCATTCCCGGTCCAGGATATAAAGGAAATTGTAAATGTAATGCTTGAAGAAGAGGGGGAAACCGCACTTCAGTACGGAACAACTCCCGGAATGGAAGAACTGAGAGAAGAGATAGTTTCAATGGTGAAAAAGGACGGGATAAAGGCAGATATCGATAACGTGCTCATAACAGTTGGCTCGCAGCAGGCACTTGACCTGCTGGGGCGGGTTTTTCTGAACGAGGGAGATACGGTATTTCTCGGTTCCCCGACCTATCTCGGTGGCATAAATGTTTTTCGCTCGTACGGTGCGAAAATGGTCGGCGTTCCGCTGGATGACAACGGCATGAACATGGAAAAACTGGAGGAGAAAATAAAGGAGAGCAGGAGAAAGAGCGAGGCAATCAAGTTCATCTACACGATACCGACATTCCAGAATCCCGCCGGGATTGTAATGGCGGATGATAGAAGGAAGAGAATGGTGGAGATTGCACAGGAGAACGAAATAATTATCATAGAGGATGACCCCTACGGGAAGTTGCGTTTCGACGGCAAGCCCATTAAGCCGATAAAATATTACGACGAGAATATCGTGTATCTGGGAACATTCTCGAAAGTTCTATCTCCCGGATTCCGCCTTGCATACGTTGTTGCCCCGGAAGATGTTTCCAAGAAGATGGTTCTTACAAAGCAGTCCGTGGACCTATGCACACCCACGTTTACGCAGTCCATAGGATACCGTTTCATAAGGGACGGATATATGGACCGTCATATCCCGCGCATAATCGACATGTACAGAAAAAAGAGGGACATCATGCTGGAAGCGCTTGATAAGTACTTCCCCGAAGGGTGCAGATGGACACATCCCCATGGAGGAATGTTCCTGTGGGCAACACTGCCCGAGCACATAGATACCAGGGAAATGTTTAACGATGCCCTGAAGGAGAAGGTGGCATACGTTCACGGAAGGGCTTTCTATGTGGACGGGGGAGGTTCAAATGCGATGCGCCTCAATTTCTCGAATCCATCCGATGACAGCATAACAGAGGGCATAAAGAGACTTGGCAAAGTCATAGAAAAAAGAATCTAACCATGGGGCATGGAATCGAAGAATGGCTTAACGTGAAAGGGAAAAAATTCCTCAAGAATATAGGAATCGAGGAAGGACACCGGGTACTGGATTTTGGATGTGGAAACGGAGTTTATTCAATCCCCGCTGCAAGGGTGGCCGGAAGGCGAGGAAGGGTATATGTTCTGGATGATGACAAAAATGCAATAAGAGAATTATCCGAAACAGCGGATTCCGAGGGGTTGGACAACATAATTATCGTGGAAGGTACGGAAGAAATCGAGGATGAATCCGTCGACGCCGCCCTCTTTTACGATGTCCTGCATTACATGGACAAGAAACAGAGAGAGGGTGTTTACGGCGAGATTCGCAGAATCTTGAAAACCGGCGGTATTCTGTCAGTTTACCCGAAGCACAACAAACATGACCGGCCGTTATGGAGTCTCTCGGAGATGGACATTGACGATATCGTAAATGAGATCGAGAATTTCGGCTTTCACCTCGAGGGAAAGTATACGGTACGGTTGATCCACAACGGAAATTACGGGGATGGAACCGTGCTGAATTTCCGGAAAGGAGGAACACTTGCAGTTGCATTCGGAACGGATGATGGGGAAAGATTGAATGACAGCCACTTCGGTTCCGCAAAATTTTTTCACATATACAGATTTCATGACGGAAATGCCGAGCTGGTGGAGATGAGAGAGAATATCAAAATCGAGGAGGACGAATCACTGAGGGGCGGCGACCCGAAAAAGGCAAGGGCAACCGCCAATGCCCTCGCCGGAATCGATGTTCTTGTGGGCAGGCGATTCGGGCCCAACATAACAAGGATGATGGATAAATTCGTATGCGTTGTCGCGAGAACGGATTCCATAGACAATGCCGCGGATATGGTGAAGAGCAGCATGGGCAGGATACTTGCAGAGATGAATAAAAATAACAGAAGACATATCATTCTCACATCACCGGGGAAGAAAGAATGAAGACGCTCATGGTTTACATGTCGGTGCACAACGGAAATACCAGAAAAATTGCAAGGGCAATGGCAGAGGTTCTTGATGCGGACATGTTCAAGCCGGACGAAATCAGCCCCGATTGTGTGAAGGATTATGAACTGGTGGGTTTCGGCTCGGGTGTATACTTCGGCAGGCATCATAAAAGTCTGCTCAAATTCATAGAAAATGCCGACGGAAGAGGGAAGAAGGCATTCATTTTCTCCACAAGCGGAAATAAAAAATTACCGCTCATAAACAACTTCGACAGGGTAATTCTGAAAAAACTGTCGAAGAGCGGGTTCGAGGTGGTCGGAAGTTTTGACTGCAGGGGAAGGAAGGCATACTACAACAATCCGGGAATGATGATAAAACCATTCTGCAAATCCGGGGAGGAGGACAGACCGAACGAGAAGGATATTGAAAATGCAAGAAAATTTGCGGAAAGAATGAAAAAATCTTTTCAGGAATGATGACTACTCCACCCTCATGAGTTTGCTCTCGCCGTAGCCGGTTATAACCCTGATATAACCCCTCATATCATCATCGAGTTTATCATCCCCCGTATCGACTTTGAGGGACGGAAGATGCAAAAGTTTTTCGCGGGTTGAAATCACGATTATATTATCCACACCCACTTTTCTTATTATTTCGGGGCTTATCTGCTCGTTCCCTCTGCCGAATATGAAGCCGTATCCACCGAGCGGGCTGACTATTATCTTGTTTTTCCTTCCGAGCGATTTTTTGATATCCGACTCAGCCGCATCCTTGCAAATCAGCTTATTTCCCCCGACAACATCCACCCCGAGAAGGGAACCGTCTATGCCCACAACATTTTTCAATTCCAACGTCGTGCTCCCGCCCCCGATAACATATATGGTATCATCATCCATTTTTTCCGCAACGTACTCCGCAATTGCCCTCTTTCCCTCCGCCCCTCCGGAAAAAAAATCCTTGGATGTCTGCACCCTGTCGTGAATCGGCACCATGCAGTATCCCTTCAAATCTACCTTCAGAATGCCATCGCGGAATGCATTCTCGTCTATGTCCACCACTTCCCTCTCCTCGAGCGGCAGGCCGCGGGCAAATTCATTCACAATTTCTGCGGCGTGATACGGCGTCTGGGCAAAAACGGCGGAGTACATCTTGACTCCCGAGGGAATTCCCAGCACGGGCGTATCTGTGCCGATAACCTCCATGACATCTCCTGCGGTTCCGTCCCCGCCCACGAATAAAATCAAATCTGCATCCCTCATCACGTCAACTGCATTCTTCGTGTCATCCGGAGTGGTCGGAACAGATGGCTCGTAGGCAACAGATGATTTCATGCCGCATTCATCCAGAACGCCTTTCCCCATGGGTTCCGAACATGTGATTATCTCAAAATCTTCGTTCAGATGGGATAAAAAAATTCTTGCCCTTCCATGCGCCACGGGCTTTGCCCCCCGCCCTATCGCCTCCTCCACCATGCCGTCCGTGCCCTTCAGACCGACGGTTCCACCCATACCTGCTACGGGGTTTATCAAAAAGCCCAGTCTCTTCAATTTAACCTATGCTCTCTATTCTGTCCTGAAGCAGTTTCTGCGCATGAGCCAGCCTCTGTTTTATCTTGCTTATCTTTTCCCTCTCCTCCACGGGAATCGGCAGTTCCTTGTCGAAATAGGAGTACTCGAGATTATCGATGTAACCCTTTACTGACATTATGGTGTTCAGCAAATCATAAGAATTCTCCTTTATGGATTTTATCTCTAAGTCGCCCGCCCTCTGGGTTATGAACTGCGTCTCTATTCTGTCAAGTTTTTTTCTCTCAGATTTGGTGTTCAGTTCCAGATATATCTGCAGCGCCTTTATCAGCTCGTTTCCAAGTACGGTGTGCTTTTTCCCGTATTTCGTCTCCACAAAGTCTTTGAATGTCTTCCACACATCTTCCTGCCTTTCATCAATCCTGACACCTATGGGCTTGCTCATTTTACCACTTTGCTAACAATCTGCTAAATTTAAAGCTTGCGGAATGTTATCTTCTTCTCGTGCTTTACAATATCATAGCGCAAAAAATATATATCGGAATTGCTTTATCGGATGGGTTCTCCATTTTGATAATTTTTTATCCCAATCTGGAGAACCCGCCTCCCAACTTTTTTACATAGCAGACATTTCTATATATTCTGAAAGCCATTCATTGACGTGGATGACATATACCGGGACAGAATGTTCTACAGATTCGCCCTCTACGGTTTTCTGAAAAATCTCAAGTTTTACGAGCCGTTCATAATCCTTTATTTTTTGTCTGTCGGCATCACCTACGCAATGATAGGCGTGCTCATATCGATACGCATGTTATCGACCACAATTCTTGAAATCCCGACAGGAATATTCGCCGATGCCTTCGGAAGGAGGAAATCGATGGTGATATCCTTCGCATCGTACATAGCGTCCTTTTCCCTGTTCTTTCTATTCAGAAATTTTTATGTGTTTGCAGCAGCCATGATTCTATATGCGCTCGGAGATGCATTCAGGACAGGAACGCACAAGGCGATGATATTCGAATACCTCCGCATGAAAGGTATGCAGGAAAGGAAAGTGGAGTATTACGGACATACAAGGGCCGCATCCCAGCTCGGCTCAGCCGTGAACGCCCTGCTCGCCGCCGGCGTGGTGTTCTACACCGGAAATTACTCGCTGATTTTTCTCGTGGCGATAATCCCGTATGCCATAGACATACTGAATGTCGGCACCTACCCAGCGGAACTGGACGGGAAAGCCGGCGGGCATGCAAGACAACTGCACCGCACAATGAAAGAATTTGCCGGAATATTCAGAAATCCGGATGCGATGAAAGGTATATTGAATTCATCGCTATTCGACGGTTCCTTCGAGGTCTCGAGCAGCTACCTGCAGCCCATACTGAAATCCTTTGCTGTTTCACTTCCGCTGTTTTTGTTTCTCTCGGGAAACGAGAGGATAGCAGTCGTGGTCGGGATAACATATTTTGCCGTATACATACTTACGAGTTTCGCATCCGGCAATGCAAAAAGGGTGATGGACAGGATGGGAAATCTGCCATCGGCCATAAACGTAACGTTTACCGCAGGGGCTTTGCTAACCGTGCTTGCAGGAGTTTTCATCATCGCCGATAAAAAATCTGCCGGTTACATAATCCTGCCGTCCATATTGCTCTTCGTATTCATGTATGTACTCAAAAACATACGTCGCCCGATGAACGTGGGATACATAAGCGAGCAGATATCCCACCGCACGATGGCTTCGGGGTTGAGCGTCGAATCACTTGTAAAAACTCTTGTTGCCGCGCCTCTTGCGCCTGCCGTGGGATGGATTGCAGACACCTACGGAGTTGGCATTGCACTTGCTGTTCTCGGCGCGGCGATGGTGTCTGTTTACCCGATTGCACATGTGAGATGACTGCATAATTTTAAAACCGGTCAGGCATTCAATATTGAGGATAACATGATTGAGAGAGAAATTATACGGGAGATTCTTGACGGTTACGATACGGAAAACATAAAGATAGGAGCTGTTGCCTCCCACTCAGCCCTTGACACTTTTGACGGGGCTGTTGACGAGGGATTCAGAACGCTGGCGGTATGCCAGAACGGAAGGGAGAAAACATATGCGAAATATTTCAAAGCCATGAGGAGAAACGGGGTTGTCTGGAAGGGATGCGTTGACGAAGCGTGGGTGTTCAATAAATTCGGCGAAATCCTTCTCGAAAAAAACCAGAAAAGGCTGGTTGAGGAAAACGTGCTTTTCATACCCAACCGCTCTTTCACCTCGTACTGCAAATTAGACGAGATAGAGGAAAACTTCCGTGTGCCCATGTTCGGCTCCAGAAATCTGCTGCGCACGGAGGAGAGGACAGAGGAAAAGGATTACTACTGGCTGCTCGAGAAGGAGGGACTGCCGTTCCCCGAAAAAATAGAAGACCCTCACGACATAGATGAGCTGTGCATAGTCAAGCTCCACCATGCGGTAAAAAAACTGGAACGCGGATTCTTCACATGCTCTTCCTACAGCGAATACATGGAAAAATCGGGACGGCTTCTGGAACAGGGAGTCATAACCGAGGAGGATCTGGGGAGGGCAAGGATAGAGAGATACATCATAGGTCCTGTTTTCAACTTCGATTTCTTCTACTCACCGGTTCACAAGGAACTGGAACTTCTCGGGATAGACTGGAGATTTGAGACAAGTCTGGACGGCCATGTCCGCCTCCCCGCCCAGCAGCAGCTCAGCCTGCCGGAAAAGCAGCAGATTCCGGAATACACGGTATGCGGCCACAATTCCGCAACACTGAGGGAATCACAGCTGGAAAAGGTTTTCGAGCTCGGGGAGAGATACGTGAAGGCAACACAGAAGCATTATGATTACGGCATGATAGGGCCGTTCTCCCTACAGACATGCCTTGATAAGGATTTGAACGTATACATCTACGACGTGGCACCCCGCATAGGCGGCGGGACAAATGTCCATATGTCCGTAGGCCACCCCTATGGAAATACGTTATGGAGAAAAAGGGTTTCCACCGGAAGAAGAATAGCAATGGAGATAAAAATGGCTATTGAAGAGGGAAAACTGAAAGAAGTGGTGAGTTAAGACCACGGGATGCTTATATCCTCTATGTCAAACCATATCTCGCCGTCCTGCCCGCCCAAATGGTAGTGCCCGCAGTCCGAGTTTATGTCGAAATCGTTTTTTGCGTACCCGCCGGAGGGAGATACTTTCACAATGTCCATGCCGGGGAAACCGTCGATGTCCAGCGGCTTGCGCTCCAGCCCCTTGTCCTCGTCAATAACATCCAGTGATATGCTGTTGTTGTATTCTCCCGGCACGCCGAGGTCATTCAAATCCAAGTCCATACTCATGTTCACCGAATAATTTATTCCTACGGGAACGTATATCATCGTCGATGAGTTCAGTCCCCCGTCGGTAACAAGGTTGAACACAATCTCAAGCAAATCGTCGCTGTCATCCATGTCTGATGTGATTTTTATGCCCCCTATCACGACCCTCACCCTCAAATCAGACAGGGGGTCGATATCATTTCCGTCTTTTATGCCGTCGCCGTCAACATCGGAGTTGTTCAAGAATTGCTTCATCACGGTATCGTTTATTCCCCTACTTTGATAGTACTTTATCTCCTCGTAATCTCCGTTCCACCACCCATTGTCCTTGTCTATGTCATCCGCCCAGTGAAGGGGGTCCGTGCCATAAACCATTATCTCCTCATAATCGGTCAGACCGTCGCCGTCCGTATCCTTGTCTCTGGGATTCGTGACGCATCCGCCAACCGAGGATGACCATTCCTGAAAATCGGTCAGACCGTCGCCGTCCGTATCCTTCCTGTGGGTATTGGAAGTCACATGAATCTCCTCACTGACATTTTTGCCCACTGGAGTGACATATACGCTCCATCCTGCCTTCTCTATATTGTCCGGCAGACCGTCGTTATCTGCATCTTTATCCCCCAGGCATCCCGAAAATGATGCAAGAATGAGAATAAAGATGATGAGAGGAGTGAGCGCCTTCATGGAATACTCACCAGCCTTCACCGGTAAAGCGTGTCAGGTCTATTGTTTCCCAGTCGTTCTGGTCGTGGTCCGGGTCGTCGCCACTTGAGTAATCCACCAGTTTGTACACGTAGCGGTAGTTCATGCAGCTCTTGTAGGTTCCCCACTCCCAGTACTCCTTGTACCACGGGTATCTCGTATTCTCATTGTCTATTCCCTCAAAGCTCATCAGCCCCAGAGTATGTCCCAGTTCATGCATGAATACGCTTGCAAACGCTTTGTAGTAACTGCTCCCCTGAAGATAGAAAGCCCATGCCCAGTTCCTCACATACTGCCCGCCGACGCAATGACTATCCACATAGAACATCCTGCCGCCTGCCGGCCTGCCGTACCACTGCATCTGGCTGCATATGAAGGCGTAGTGGAAAACGCCGCGCTTCCAGTTGTGCTCGTCCTCGTTCAGAAAATACTTGTAACGGGCAGCCATGAGTTCATTGCCGTCCATGCCGTCGTCGTACGGTATCAGATCTCCGCCGCCACCCATGATGCCGTCATCTATGTGAAGGGTGATGTTGTGACGGGCAAACGGATTGCATATTATGTTCTGCGATTCCTTGGGAAATGTGTACGGTTCCTCCCATGAATGTCTTGCCTGCATGCCGTCCACCTCAACGAATATGTCCCGGGAAAACGGGTCCGAAAGCCACTGTGATGTTTCGTATTCCTCGTAATTTGTCAGACCGTCCTTATCCGGATCCTGCCCGGATGCATTGCTTTCCGCAAAGGGATCGAAGCCATATTTGTCCTCCCACCATGCAGGTATTCCATCTCCATTGAAATCCACGTTGTCATAATTCTTCGAGGTGTTCAGCCCGTAAATGTGGGCCTTCTCCCAGTATGTGAGCCGGTCCTGGTTGCCCCACCACCCGCCATAGCCCCACTGGTAGACATCGAACCATATCTCGCAGTCATTTTCATCCTCGTTCCCGTCCTCGAAACCGGAGCAGTGACCGTATCCGTTGCCATCCTTGAGGTAATCGTCGCCTGTCCACTCGCCGCGCTTGAGGTCATAGAACAATGTTATCGTCTTGCCGCCCTCGTATTGCCCCTTTTCCTTGCTCAAATCACACTGCACATCCTGTCCCCGTTCCTGTTCCCATACCTCTATCTGTATGACCACCGTTTTGTTTACATCGTACGGAATCGTGGCGGCGGCAGTGGGCCACTCGAACCATATGTCCTTGTCGTTGTAAACCTGGTCCATCCACATCGAATTCTCGCCGTTTATAAAAATCTTGAAATATAACCCCGGGTCGTCGCAATTGACAGTCATCGCCCGCAGGCGCATAACATCCACCACGATGGTAACATTATCGGGGGGGGTATCCCCCACCGCCTGGCGGAATTTCTGCTCCATCGTCAGAGGGACATCATTCCCACCGGTATTCAGAAAATTGGTTGTAACGCCAACAGGCACCACCATCACAAAAAGAATTGCCACGGCAAACAGCTTCTTCGTCACCATAATTATCAAATGACGTAATAAAGACGGAATATAAGTGATTAACGGTTGAAATTCGTGAATTCTTCCTTTCTTGCAAATGAAAGAACAACAAACGCCACGGCCGGGATTAACAGGATTGTAAACATTCCGACAAAGACGATATCGCCCTT
>CAZOAF010000003.1:0-16129 GCA_964577775.1 uncultured Thermoplasmatales archaeon
TTCTCAAAAAGTTTTGCAGCTTTTATTTGTGATTTTTTAAATCGCATATTATTCCCCTAAATTTGGATTAAAACGCAATCTTTTCAACTTGTCTCCCAGAGCAGTCATCTAGCAACTACTACCTAATCCTTGCAGGCATTAAAAACCTTTCGTCTAACTTAGAATTTTTCCGTTTATCCCCTTTTGACCATGAACTGTATAAAACTTAAAAAGCGGTTGTTCCATCACATTCCATGCAGGGCAAGATATCAATAATCGTTGATCATCGTGAGCGTTATTCGGGCATTGCTTACCTTCTCGCAAAGATGGGGGCGGAGGTGGAGGAACAGCAACTTGCAGTGGGCGACTACATACTCAGCGAGAGAATGGCTGTTGAACGGAAGAGAGCAACGGATTTTCTCGATTCAATTGTGAAGAAAAGGCTGTTCGACCAGATAGGGCGGCTTGCTGCTGCCTACTCGAAACCTGTGCTTATAATAGAGGGGGAGGGGCTTTTTTCCAGGAACATGAATGTCAGGGCGATTTACGGGGCTATGGCTTCAATCATAGCAGATTATGGCTACTCTGTTGTGACCACAAGGGACGTGGAGGAGACAGCGAGCATTCTCTACGCCATGGCAGGCAGGGAGCAGTTGAAGATGAAAAAGGAGGTGGCTCTCAGAGGAAGCAAACCATTCCTTTCAATGAAGGAGAGGCAGCAGTATGTCATAGAGGGGCTTCCATTCATTTCCGCTGTGTCTGCAAAAAAATTGCTCGACTATTTTGGTTCTGTAAAGCGGGTGATAAATGCAACCGAGAAGGAGTTATGCGAGGTAGATGGCATAGGGAAGAAGAAGGCTAAACTCATAAAGGAAGTTATAGAGAGGAAGTGGGAGGAGCAGGATTCAAAATCGAAAGACGTATAAATGCAGTCGGGCTTATTGTATGCTGTCTGACGAAGTGTCTGACGCCATGTATGCCATTTAGGGCATGTCATGTATATGCCTCTCCTCCTGTTTTTCGGGGAGAGATGGCTGAAAAAATAGAAATCTATATAAACCCTGAGCGTATTACTTTGTCTGACAAACGGCACACAATGACATCTCCTGGCATATCAATGTCGGGCGATATCTGACTAAAAGTCGCCGTTTTGTCGACCATGAGGGGAAAAAATGGAAACACAGAGGGTGACAGTAAGGCTTCCCGTGCACCAGATACATGCCATAGACACGTTTATCCGTCTCGGGGAGTTCGCATCTCGTTCCGAGGCGATAAGGACTGCAGTATCGGGCCTTATACAGCAAATCACGGAGCAGGTGTACGAGCGAGCGAAAACCCTCGAAAAAATCCAGCAGCTGGAAGCATACACGGCCCAGCTGGAAGAGTTCAGAGAAAAGTAGGAGGGATATAATAACAACTACCAGCCTATCCAATAAAAAGGGGGAAAAAATATGAAGTCATTAATAGCGGACGCTATAGAATATGCAAAGGACGACGCACGCCAGACGGACGTCGGTGAATTCGGTGTGGCCAAGATAGCTGTTGTCGGCTGCGGAGGGGCGGGCGGCAACACTATCAACCGACTCAACCGGATTGGCATAAGGGGCGCGGAAACAATAGCAATAAACACGGACAAGCAGGACCTTGATCTGATAGATGCAGACAAGAAATTGCTTGTGGGAAAGAACATAACCAGGGGTCTCGGTGCCGGCGGATTTCCCGATGTGGCAAAGAGGTGTGCCGAGGAATCGAGGGATGAGATAGAGGCACTGCTCGGAGACCCGGATCTCGTGTTCGTAACCGCGGGCATGGGCGGCGGCACCGGCACGGGTGTCAGCCCGGAGGTCGCAAAGATTGCAAAGAGAAAGGGCGCAATCGTCGTCGGCATGGTGTCCATACCTTTCAAGGTGGAGAGGGGGCGCGTGCTGAGGGCGGAGCGCGGACTGGAAATGCTGCGCAAACACTGTGATTCGACCGTCGTTCTGGACAACAATCGACTTCTCGAATTTGTCCCCACACTTCCCATAGACAAAGCCTTTTCGGTGATGGATCAGTTGATATCCGAAACCGTGAAGGGGATATCCGAAACCATACTCCTGCCATCTCTCATAAATCTCGATTACGCGGACGTGAAAACAATAGTATCAAGCGGCGACGTGGCGGCAATGCTGTGGGGCGAGGGAACCACAAGTGAGGGACCGGAAGCGCTGGCACGCGAGGCGATGCACCACCCGCTGCTCGAGGTGGACTTCACAGGAGCAAAGGGATGTCTCATCCACATAACCGGTGGACCGGACATGACACTTGATTTCGCTGACAGGATTGCAAAGGGTATAACCGAAGGAATGGACCCCTATGCAAACGTGATATGGGGTGCCCGCATAAACAAGGACTACCACGGAAAGTGCCGTGTGATGGCAATAATGACGGGCGTAAGCTCCCCCTACATTCTTTCCTCCGATGAGGAAGGAGTGGAAATACCGAAATGGGAGGGAGGTAAAACCAAATTAGGCATAGACCTTATTGGCTAAATTTTTTGTCCTCCCCCCTTCCTCCCCTATTTTTTAATACAATTCTTTTAGGAGATTCCACCTGCTATCTAACTGCTTCTTACAATTCCAGTTTATCTCCGTTCTTCGGGGTGTAAACATTTGCAAAGTCCTTTATGTCCTCTGCAAGAGGCATCGGGTCTTCCGAATGGAAAATCACAACGTTTTCGGGAGAGCAGTTTCTGGCAAACTCCACAAGTTCAGAATGTCCCGCATGAGCCGAGAAATCGAAGAAATCCACATCGCAGTTGATCTTCTGCTTCAGCCCGTACATCAGTATCTCCCTGCCGTCGAGCAGCATTCTGCCGTTTGTTCCGTCCACCTGGTAGCCCGTGAGCATGATTGCCGACTTTCTGTCATCCTTTATCTTGTCGACATAGCCCAGCACCGGGCCGCCGTTCATCATCCCGCTCGTGGTTATTATGACATCTCCGTTCATGGCAAGCATCCTTCCCCTTTTTGAGTATACGACTCTCAAACTTCCCATGGCTTTTTTCAGATTTCTCCGGGATTTTATGTATTCCGGATGGTCGAGAAGTATGTCTGTCACCCTGCTCCCCATGCCGTCGAGCCATATGTCGTACCCGCTGTCCATCAGTATCATGGCTATCTCCTGGCTTCTTCCCACTGCAAATGAGGGTATGACAACCTTCCCGCCCCTGCCTACCACCTCGTCTATTCTGTCCAAGAATTCGCGCTCCAGCTCATCTCTCGGAGGATGGTCTTTGCCCTAATAGGTGCCTTCCAGGAAAAGGGTCTCGCATTTGACTGGTTTTGCACCGTTCAGCAGGCGGGTCTCTCTCGTGTTTATGTCGCATGCAAATACCGTCTCGGAATCCCTGACCTCGAACATCAGCGAGCCGGGTATGTGGCCCGAGGAGTGAAAGTTCACGGTGATATTTCCCGTCTCCATCGTCTGCGAGAGCTCCACGGTGCGGAAGTTTTTTAGCGTCTGGTTCACATCCCTCTTCTCGTAAGGAAAGGGATATCCGTTGGCATCCGCTATCTTCAGCGTGTCGTTGAAAAGCAGTTTCGATATCTCCTGGGTGACTATTGTGGCATATACCGGCATGTCGTACATGCGAGAAAGCCAGGGTATCATGCCGGAATGGTCGAGATGGGAATGCGAAAGAAAGACGAAGTCCACCGGCGGTGACTGCTTGGGATATTCCGGTGGCTCTCCGGGTGTGAGCCCGTAATCGAACAGCATGGAATTGCCGTTGATTTTTGCGAATATGCCGAGTCTGCCCACCTCCTCCCCGCCGCCCAAGAATTCTATGTCCATTTGGGTAGATATATGGGCAACGCTTTTAATATTTGGGTTTCTCATTTCGCCATGGAGGTAACATAGTCTATGAAGTCGGAGAGTTTCATGCCTTCCTCCCATCTCAGGAAGTAGTTTCCGCTTGCGGTTTTCCCGATTTCGGGTATTCTCTTGCTCACGAGTTTTGCCCTTCCCTCGAGCCCCTCCATCTTCAGAGAGTACATTCTCCAGGAATCCCCGTGGTAGTTCTTTATGCGGAATGCAAACAGCGGCAGAACTTTTGATTTCTCGCATTTCTCGAGCATCTCCTCCGCCTTACGCTGCATCCTTCCGCCCTCATGGCTGAAATGTATGCTGTTTCCCTTCCTGGTTTTTATCTCCTCTAGAAAGGATATGTCGCCCCTCAGCGCCACGATATCGGCGATACCGAGCGAGCCGGCAGCCCTGACGACTATGAAGGGCGAGTCCACGATTTTGAGGTATTTTTCCCTCTCCTCGTCGCTGCAGCTTTTTGTAACCTTCTCTATGACACCCACGTTGCCCGAGAGTATCTCCCTGAGTTCGCGCTCGTAGTCACCCATGTTTTCCTAGTATCCGTATCCCCCTATTTTAAGCGTCGGGTCTCCGAGCAGAACGAACGACTGTATTGTATGCAGGTGGTAGTTCTCGTAAGGATGGCTGAAATGTGCGGTGTAGTTCCCGACGGCGTCTCCCCAGCATTCCCCGAGATACTGTGCCCCGTCCACGCCGTAGGCATGTATCACGTTCAGCTCCATGTATCCGTATCCCGACTCGACGCAGTCCGGCTCGTCAATACCGTCGCCGTCAAGGTCGCCATCATTTCCGGGTGTTGCAACGGGGAATGCATCGAAACCGAGCGCCGCTATTGCCCCTCCGTCATACTTTCTCGCAAACCACCAGCTTATCCCTTCGGGAGACGGTATGCCCCCCGTCCAGGGATGCACCGTCAGACTGACGTTGAACATGGCTGTGTGGCACCCTCCCACGATTGCGATGGAATACTCCTTGTTGAAGAATGCGGGCAGGTCGTAGAACTTCAATCCGTCCTCCCAGACAGGCGGGTTTATGTTTCCCGGCTTGTGGGTGCTCCAGTATATCGGGCTTCCGTGTCCGTGCATGAGTATAAACGAGGCACCCTCGTTCATGCCCGCCTTCATCGCATCTGACGTGACATCCGTCTGGCTCGCATATATCTTGTCCGCATCGAAATCCGGCAGGTAGCCGGCTGCCTTGTCGCAGACAACCTCTCCCTCATATTCCGGTCCCTCCTCGAAGTTGTCGCCGCCTGCAAGTACGATGCGCTTTGTTGACGTTCCGGTCTCGTACGCTATCGTCTTGTCAACCATTATCTTAACCTCTGCCTTGTTCCTGCAGGCCCATCTGCCGATGTAGACATCGGGGTACAGATCCAGTTTGTCCTTCAGTCCGCCCACAGACCGCCACTCGCTGAAAACATCGTTTCCGTCGGTATCCCAGCTGCTGAAGTTTCCGTCAGCATCGTAAATATCCGCAAAATACAGATCGCTGAGGTACTTGGTCTCGTCCACCCAGTACACCCATGCGTATCTCACGGGGAGGAGCCAGTCCTCCTGAACGCCCGGCTTTCTGCCGCCGACAAGCAGGACGTAGTCTATGCCCCACTGTTCCATGGCATCCTTGATGAAATACTTGACCTTCTCGGCGTCGTCTCTCCCCTGAACCGCAAAGTAATTTCCGTTGTATATCTCGTCAAGTGTCACGAGCACTGTCTTTATCCCGTGATTCTCCTTGTGCGTTACAAGAGGCTGGAGGGCATCGCCGAACTGGGACGGGGAGATGATGAGCAAATCGTACACATCATTGGACGGAAGGGGCTCGGAAGGGGGCTCGTAATCCACTTCTATTTCCGCACTTCTCGCGTAGTCCACGGCACCGCTGCCGGGATTGTACTGCGCCGGATATACGGAAACCACGAGTATGGTGGAGCGCTTTCCATCGACAATCCCGCCCATTGTCTCGTAATCATACTGCCTGCCCGGGAAAGGCGAATCTTTTCCGTATATGCTTCCGTCCTCCCATCTCTTGATTTCCCTGTCCTGCATGTCTGGCGGGACGGGCTCGTAGGCGGGCATTATCTTTCCGTCGATTTTCATCTCCTCCGTATCGCCCATGCGAACATCAACATCGGTTATTCTCGTTCCCAGGGGAAATGTGAAAGTTCTGCGGTAAACGGGCATGACGGGTTTTCCCGGGGATGCGAGAGAGGAACACCCCTTCATATCCATGCTCAGATAGCCATTCCTTTCCTCCAGAACGGGCGCGGAGAAAGCCGCCCCGGAACTCACGGAAACGGAATGCTGCGCCTCCTCGCTCGAGTTTCCCGTTGTGCTCTCGTTAACACCGATTGCGCCTGCGCCTCCCAGAAGAAGGGCAAACACCACAAAAACTGCCATAAATTTCTTCATTTTATGCCTCACCCTATTATATAAAAACGATATTTAAGTTTTGATATGGGAAAATATTTTATTGAGACAGGAGATATTCTATTATGCGTACGGAGGCGACTGTCAACGATATCATGAACATCAACCCGGTCATAGCCAGCAGGAAGTCAACCGTCATGGATGCGGCGAAGGAGATGAAGGGCGAGGGCGTGGGCAGCATAATAATCGTGGACGATGGCGTGCCCGTGGGCATAGTCACGGAGAGCGATATACTGAGAAAGGTTGTTGCCGAGGGGGAACATCCGTCGAAGATAGCGGTTGAGAAAATAATGAGTTCTCCCCCCATAACCACCTCCCCCGATGCCAGGATAGAGGACGTGATAAAACTGATGGGCGAGAACAACATACGCCGGCTGCCTGTCATGGACGGCGGGAGGCTGGTGGGCATGGTTACGGGTAAGGACCTCCTGCAGATTTCTCCCATGCTGCTCGACATTGCCAGGGAACTTGCACCCATATTCAAATCGAGGGAAACTTCATATAGGGGGCAGAGATTTCTGTCGGGAAAATGCGAGGGATGCGGAATGCTTTCAGACCAGCTTGTGGAGATAGACGGCCGCCTGCTGTGCGAATCATGTGCGGAGTCCTATAAATAAAAAGAGGGATTTTATGAAAATAAAGGAAATAATGACAAGGGAGATAGTGTATGTGAGCAAGAATGATGATTTGAAACACGTTATGGATTTGATGGAGAAGCATAACATAAGCAAGGTGCCGGTGATGGATGACGGGAAACTGGTCGGAATCGTGACCGACACCGTGATAGCGGACAAACTGGGAAGTTTGAAGAGCAGGGGAGTGCCGGCGTCGAGAATGCATGCATCTACCGTGATGGACAAGAATTTCGAGGCAATATATCCCGACATGGATGTGAAGGAAATACTCGATACTGTCGGAAAGCCGGGACTCACGATGCTTCCCGTGGTGGAAAACGATGTGCTCGTGGGCGTTGTTACGAAGGCGGATTTGTTGCCGTTCGTCAAAGGAGACAGAAAAATCAGGGAAATAATGAGCACGAACGTGTATTCCGTGAAGCCCGACGACCGGGTGATACATGCAAGGCGCATATTCCTTGACAACGACATAGCCCGTGTGCCTGTCGTGGACGACGGCAGGGTCGTCGGTGTGCTCTCCGATAAGGAAATCTCGTTCGCATTTTCGGAAATAAAGAAATCCTATCCCCTCGGACAGCAGAACCACCACATACGCGGGCTGCTGGTGAGGGATGTTATGAAGACGCCGGCCATAGTTTCAAACGGCGACATAACGGTGGAGGAGGCTGCCGGGATAATGATGGAAAACGAGATAGGATGCATTCCCGTTGTTGACGATAACGGAAAACTCGAGGGAATCGTTACAAGGACAGACCTTGTCAGGCTTATATCCGACGGGGTATAATCAGAGCAACGGAAGATTTTTCAGCCACTCTATATCGCTGAAGTACAGCTCCCTTATGTCCTTCAGCCCCAGCACCATCATTGCCATCCGCTCCAGCCCCAGCCCCCAGGCAAGCACCGGCTCCCGTATCCCGAGCGGTTCGGTGACCTCCGGCCGGAACATCCCCGAGCCGCCGAGTTCCATCCATTTGCCGTTCCATTCAACCTCGATTTCCATGGACGGTTCGGTGTAGGGGAAGTAGGCGGGACGGAATCTTGTCTTTTCGAATCCCATCTTGCCGTAGAATTCCTTCAGTATGCCTATGAGTTCGCTGAAGTTCGCATCCTTCTCGTAAACTATGCCCTCTATCTGGTAGAATTCGGGCAGGTGGGTGGTGTCTATGTTTTCCCTCCTGAAGACCTTTTCTATGGAGAATATCTTGGCAGGCGGTTCCGGGTTGTTTGCAAGGTACCTTATGGTATTCACGGTTGTGTGGGTGCGGAGTATCACCCTCTTTGCCTCGTTCCCGGAAAATTTGTATCCCCAGCCCTTTGAATCGGTGTTTCCGCCTGTCTCGTGAACATCCGCTATTTTTTCCAGCAAATCCCTGTCAACCTCCATGCTCAAGGGATTGCTGCAGTAGAACGTGTCCTGCATATCCCTGGCGGGATGGTCCTGCGGTATGAACAGCACGTCCATGTCCCAGAAGCAAGACTCCACGTAACTGCCCTTTATCTCGGTGAATCCCATTTCCACGAATATTTCCCTTATCTTGTTTATAAGTTGGGTGACGGGGTGATGTTTCCCCGGATGCAGAGAAGGGGAAAATGCCTTGACATCATATTCCCTGAACTTCTTGTCCTTCCATATGCCCTTCTTTATTATCTCCGGGGTGAGCTGGACTATCTCGTCCTTCATTTCCAGCCCCTTCCCGACGATTTCCTTCCCCTCGTCGGTGAGGTATATTGTTCTGATGATATTCTCCCTTTCCCTGACAGCGCCTCTCCTTTTCAGCGTCTCCAGAACTTTTTCGTCCAGCCCCTCCTCCGCCCCTCCTGCCAGCGCTTCGAGCACATCCTCCTCGGGGCTTTTCTCCCCGACAGCCTTTTTTCCATCGTCCGTTATCACCAGAAACTTCTTCCCGCCTTCCTTCTCTATATTGCACCATCCCTTCCTTTTCAACCAGCCGACGGCAATGCCCGTTTCCTCGCCCTCCCCGAGTTCCTCGAAGCTCTTTTTCCCCTCGAGAAGCTTTTTCAGCAGATTCTTTTCCGGCAGCCCTTCCTCGAGGAATCTCTTTCCCTCGTCCGTGAGCGAATAACTCTTTCTTATTCCCTCCCGTATCCTCACGAGCCCCTTGGACTGGAGCCACGAGGAAGCGTTCATGACCTTGACCATTTCCAGCCCCGATTCCATTATCTTTTCGGGTGATGCCTCCCCGCCGTTTTCCTTCAAAGCAATGAGAACCATTTTTTCCATGTTGGAAAGCTTTTCCTCTTCCATCCCTTGCTTAAATGGGCAAGCAATATTAAAATTTGGCTATTTGAAAGGAAGACCTCCGATTATTTGTGTGCCATTATTCCCTTCATCTCCCCGTCCTTCTCGATTCTCACGAATCCGAAACGCTCGAACTGCACGATTTCGCCGTCCTTTGCATCCGTTATCGACTGTTCCGTATACCCCTCAACAATTTTCAGACTGTCGGTGTTGAATCTGTCGCCGGTGAACAGATTTCCGGGCACGAGCACTTCCATCTTCACATGCTCCGGTGTCACCCACTGTATCTTCTTCGTGTCGGGCACGAGCGATTCACCTGCGAATTTCCCGACCATCTTATCTCCCTTCTCAACCACCTTGACATTGTACAAATCCTTCAAACGGAAAATCTCCCCTTTCCCCATGCCCGAGGCATCATCGCCCGATATGAAAAATGTGCCCGATGTCTTTATTTTCCGGAAGCCCAGGTCCTGCGATGGGTGGTGCTTCAGCGTAACCTCCTTTTCCGGTGCATCTCTCACAATCACCTCTACGGGCTCGGATACAAAGAAATACCTTCTTGCGGTGCCGTCAAGGATTTTTCTGTTTATCGCCTCCACCTGGTCGAACGTCACGATGCTCTCCGCCTTCGATATGCCCTGTGACAGAACGAATTTTCTGATTGCCTCGGGGAGTATTCCCCTCCGTTTCAATCCCCTCAATGTCGGCAGGCGGGGGTCGTCCCATCCCTCGACCTGCCCGTTTTCTATGAGGGGCTTTATCTTTCTCTTGGATACGGGCATTCCCTCCACGGACAGCCGGGCGAATTCGAGCAGGTGGGGCTTTCTCAGACCCAGTAGGTCAAGTATGTAGAAATAAACCTCGTCCCTCAACTCGTATTCCTTTGTCCTGAAGGGATGGGTCACGCCGGAAAGCGAGTCCTCTACCGCACCCGTGAAATCGTATGTGGGCCATACCCGGTACTTTCTTCCGTGGACGGGATGGGGCTCGTCGATTATGCGGAAAAGGGTCGGGTCCCTCATGGCGGTGTTTGCAGATTTCATGTCCCCTTTCAGTCGCAGCACCGCGCTGCCCTCCTCCATGGAAAAAAATTCCTTCCATTTCTCCACGGTCATGCTTTTCCTGCAATTGCACTCCCTGCCGGCACGCCTGTTCCTGCCGATGGTTTCGCTGCTGCACGTGCAGACATATGCGTTTCCGTCCTTCACCAGTTTTTCGGCAAGCTCGTAATGGGCGGGAAGGTTGTCCGATGTACGGTATTCTCTATCCCATTCCACTCCCAGCCACCTCAAATCCTCCTTCTGTGCCTCGTAGAACTCCTCCGCCTCGTTTGCGGGGTTCGTGTCATCGAATCTCAAAATAAAAGTGCCGTCATACATTCTTGCATACTCGTAGTCCACCACCGCCGCCTTCGCATGCCCTATGTGCAGGTAGCCGTTGGGCTCGGGCGGAAATCGCGTCACGACTCTGCCCTTCTCCGCATGGGGCAGGGGAGGCAGACCCTTCTCCTCCTTCTTTTTTTCCTCCGCTGTTATCCCCAGCCGTTCCATCTCATCCATCTGCTCCGTGAGGGTGAGTCCGTTCACCTCGTCCACGGCTCTTTTTATGACGGGAATGATTTCCCTTGCATTCCCCTTTGCCTCGCTCATCACCTTTCCGATGACCGCCTTGAGGTCTGCTTTCCCGTCGAATTTTACGGCATTCAGCAGGGCGTGTTTTCTTGCAGTCTCCTCTAAATTCACCTTTCTCTTATTGCAAACATCGTTTTAAGTTTTGCCTATTCACGGGATAATTCTCAGGAGAAAGATATCGTCGTCGGTGAAATTATGTGGGCCGGTATACCACCTGACCATCATGTTCACAAAGCCTCTGTCTTTCAGCCCTTCGTGGCTGGCATTCCAGTAATACGAGAAAGGACGGGAACTGTCATTGTGAAGAACTATGGGTCTGCATCCGACCTTCGGGGGAACCATGAATTCCACATGGGTTATATCGTCGGTTGCTTCCACCTCGACCGTAACCGCACCAATAACAATCTGTCCGAATACTGGCATTATCTTAATGTCGAAGAAATATATGCCGTTCCCCGGCTTTGTTATTTCCACGTACGAATCATTTTCCTCTCGCTGAAACGATGAGGCAATGAGGGGGCATACAATGATGAAAACAAATGCAATGATTATCAACCTTTTCATGTTAATTTCACTTTTTCGTGTATCGTATAGGGTATTTTGATATACCTCCACGTGAACAGCCCCAGGAACTTGGCAGGTATTATCACATCTCCCTTGACGGTCACGTCCGCATTTCCGTTCATGAGGACGCTTCTTGCAGGGGCGGTGAGGTTGAAAATGCTGAAAGAAAAAATGAATGTCTGGTTGTTGGCACCGTGCTCCAGCGAAAATCTGGGTTTCTCCCCGTTTCCGAGATATTCGTTTTCTATGTAGATGTTGTAACTTATGTAGTCAACCTCCACGTTCGTATGTTTCGGGTTGTTCAACGTCATCATGAACTTCACCTCGTATTCGTCAACGCTCGGATATTCCGGATACACCCCGACGATTTTCTTGTCTGTTATCTCTATTGACCTCGCCGCATTGTAGACAAGGGCAAGATGTACCGCAACGCCGATGATTATTATCACTGTTACCGCGAGTTTTATCTTCCCGAGATTCTTCTTTATATCCTTCATTTCTCCCTTTCGACGGCAAATCGTGCAATCTCTTCCAGCATCTCCCTTGCCCTGCCTTCCTCGAGTTTTTCCAGATTTTTCCTTGCCGTTTCGGAAAATCTCAGTGCCATCTCCTTTGCATAATCAAGCGAATTGCTCCTCTTCAGCATGTCCATCACCTCGTCGAGTTCGTCGTCCGTCATGTCTTCTTTTCCATACAGCTCTGCCAGTCTTTCCTTTTCGGCCGATTCCCTCATGGCGTGTATGAAAATGAGTGTCTTTTTACCCTCTCTTATGTCGCTTCCCACTGGCTTTCCGATGCCCTTTCCGATAACGTCGAGGCAGTCGTCCCATATCTGGAATGCCATGCCCACGTTCCTCCCGTAATTTTGCAGCGCCTCCTGCTTTTCTCTGCCCGCCCCGGAAATAATCGCCCCTCCCATGGCTGCATGCTCGAACATCTTTGCCGTCTTTTTCTCTATCATGAGCAGGAATTCCTCCTCGGCGACCTCATCCGCTTCCTCGAATCCCATGTCCATCTGCTGCCCCTCGCATATCTCCCTCGACATCACGGCAAGATTTCTAACCAGGGTTTTCACGACTTCGGGGCTTGCATCTGTCCCTGTTGCGATTTCGAACGCCTTTGCAAACAGAGCATCTCCGGCAAGTATCGCGGTCGCCTCGCCGAACTTTTTATGCACGGCGGGCATGCCCCTTCTCTCCTCGTCCCTGTCCATGATATCATCGTGTATGAGTGTAAACGTATGGGTGATTTCAAGAGCAATCCCGAAGGGAATCGCATTTTCCCCGTTGCCGCCCGCAGCCTCGCACGCAAGCATCGCCATGATGGGGCGCAGGCGCTTGCCGCCCGCAGCCGGCAGGTATTTCACCGCCTCGTAAAGTTTTGCCGGCTCATTCTCGGGAAGGTAGCCCATTATTTCTCCGTTTATTTTCTCCGTGAAATCCTTCAGGAAATCCATATTTCGGCCTCCTTCAACTCATCGAGATTTCTGCAGCCGGTCAGGAACATGACGGTTCTGAGGGCTTTTATCGCAACCTCCATCTTTCTCTCGCCGTCGTTCAGGAGGGCAGAAGCCATTCCGGCAGCATCCGCCCCTATTGCGATTGCCTTTGCAGCGTCTATCCCGTTTCTTATTCCCCCGGTTGCAATCACAACCATGCCGGCATCACGGCATGCATCTGCGACTTCCATGACCGATACGGGCGTCGGTATGCCCCAGTCCCTGAAAAGGTGCCCCAGTTCCTCCTGCACATCGTTCCCCATCCTCCCTGCACGGTACGCCTCTATTGCGGAGAACGACGTGCCGCTCATCCCCCCGACGTCTATGCCCGCCACATCGGTTTCGCACAGGCGCAGGGCAACGTCCTTCGATATTCCCGCTCCCGTTTCCTTGACTATGACGGGCGTGGAGAGGGATGATGCCACTTCCCGAATCTTGTCCAGGCAGCCCCTCGCGTTCCTGTCGCCTTCAACCTGTATCGCCTCCTGCAGGAAGTTGAGATGTATGGCAAGCACATCCGCCTCTATCATGTCCACCGCCCTCGATGCCATCTCGATGGCATCCTTCCATTCCAGGAGCTGAGGCGCCCCTATGTTGGCTATTTTTAGGGGAATCCTGTATTTGTTTATCACCGAATAACTCCCGGCAGTGCTTTCATCTTCAAGCGCAGCCCTCTGGGAGCCCACGCCCATGCCCACCTGGAATCTCTCGGCGATTTTCGCCAGATGCTCGTTCACCTCCTCCCCTCTGTCAAATCCGCCTGTCATTCCCGCTATTATTATGGGCGCAGCCATTTTCTTTCCGAACTCGTTCCATGTGGTGTCCACCTCGTCCATGTCTATCTCGGGCAGTGCATTGTGGATAAATTCAATGTCATCCCAGTAATTGTAGGAGGCACCGGCGTCCTCGTTCATGGATATTTCAAGATGGTCCTTCTTTCTCTCATTCATTTTTTTATCACCCTTGTTCCGGTAACAAAGCCGTTTATTGCATCCTCCAGCCGTCCCGGCTTTCTTCCGTTGATTACGTCAACCTCAACACCGGAATGTGCTATCTCCTTTATAGATTTCACCTTTCCGGCCATTCCGGAAGTGACATCGGCACCCTTGTTCCCTGCGAAAAACACGCTTTCGAGTTCATCGACCGTGCATTCTCTCACAAGTGTCTCCTTCCTGTCGGGGTCACCGTATATCCCGTCGACATTTGTTACGAATATGGCTCTCTCGATATCAAACTCCCCGGCAAAGATTTCCATGAGGCGGTCTCCAGAAACGATGGAAACGTTGCCGTCCGGAACAACATCTCCGAAGGTCACGGGAGTCAGTCCCTCCTTCACCGCCATCCCAACCTTTTTGACGAATCCCATGTCAACGAACGGAAAAGGGGGTATGCTCACCGCGGGGATGCCCGCATGACGCAGGGCTTCCATGACCTTGAGATTCAATATCCGGACAGAGAAATGGGTGAGCGAAATGCCCTCCACCTGTTTTTCCCTGTCAACAAACCCCTCGTTCAGTCTGTATCTTTTCGCCTGAGGATGCCCGAACGAGCCTGCCCCGTGGACAATCATGACATCCTCTCCCGCAGATGCGATTTCCTCTGCAAGGCGGTATGTTATTCTCTTATTGAAGTGACTCTCCCTCTCCTTGTCAGTTATGGCGGAGCCACCAAGTTTTATGGCTATCATCTAAACCTTTGTCAATTCCGCCTCCCTCTCCCCCGCCTCTATTCTCAGTCTGTCACCTGTCTCTATATCCTCGATATCGATTCCGTCTATGCACGGAATGCCCGCAAGTATCGCCCCCGTGGCAACTATCGTCTCGGTCTCGCTGTTCACTATGGCGGCGGGAGCCACGCCGTTCTTCTTCAGCCCGTATATGACGTACGAGCCCACGGTGGAGCCCTTCCCGCACGGAAAAACAAGCACCCTGTCCTTCACGCATTCCCCCTCAAGCTCGCTCCCCTTCTCTATGACAATGCCCGTTTTTGCATCTATGCCGCCGTAAAATCCTATTGGCTGTTTCGATACAAGGGCAATTCCCTCAGCCTTGCCCGGATATATTGTTCTTCCCTTCATTTTTCCTCCAGCAAATCATTTATGTTTGCAAATACAACCTTCTGCTTGCAGAATCCGGGCAGGTAGTGGGCCGCCTTTCCCGAATTCACGGCTGTTGTCTTGAACAGATTTTCTATGGGCGAGACAACCATGCATGTATCGGCAACTATCTTCCCTCCTGCCTTCTCTATCACGTCGAGCAGGCCCATTCTCTCCGCGGTTTCCTTCATCGCCCTCGAGGTGCATATCCAGAGGGGCTTTTTCAGCGTCCTGCCCTCCACCCTTCCTGCAACCTCCGCTATCTCCCTCAGAGAGGCGTGAGGGCAGCCGAGTATAACGACATCGGGCTCCTCTCCTGTGTTCAGCTTATCGTATGTTTCCTTCAGCTCATCCCTGCCGAATTCTATAACCTCCAGACCATCGGTGTCCATGAGCCCCGCCTCCGGAGTCATTCCATCGACATGGTAAAGTGCAACGGCACCCGAAGCAGCCATCGCAGCCCCGAGCGCCTTCAGATTGTCGGTATTTGCCTCCTTTATGCCCCTGAAATACGGAATTTTATTCTTCACGGCAGAGCCGACAAAGTGGCCCATCGCCCCGAAGTCGGCGTTGAAATTCAAATCGGCCTTGACATCTATCACGAAGTCAGGCTTTCTGTTCTCTTCCAGATGCAATCCATAATTGGGGGTGAAGCCGCATATGGCGGCGGCAAGCGCAGACGGTCCGCCCTCCCTGTTCGTCCTCGCACCTATGACCGAGTTTGAGAACGAGACTGCCGATGACTCGGACCATGCGATGTGCTCGCCGAAGCGGGGCAGGTTTCCTGCAAGATATGGTGTGCACGTCGCCGTTATGACGATTCCCATCTCTCTGAATGCGCTGATTATTCTGTTCTGCCTTTCCGCAAAATCGGCGGGTATTCCTATCTCCTTCCAGTCCTCAAGATCCATGCCCGCAGGATTTAGATATGTCAGAACCTTGACCTTTGCCCCCTTGGATGCAAAATCCTCGAGAAATTCGAGCCCCGGGTCTCCTATCGATTTGTAAGAAACGCCCGAAACCTGGACGGAGCCGACCGGAATCATTCTGTCGGCATTGTATATATCGCCCAATCTTACGAGCAAACGCATGAGCCGTTCCACCACCTCGCCCTCCTCCCCTTCAAGCATTTTTTCCTGCTCTTTAGTGAGATACATCAAGAGTATATGTG
>CAZOAF010000004.1:0-4390 GCA_964577775.1 uncultured Thermoplasmatales archaeon
CCGCAAACCGAAAGGCATATAAACTGCCTTTCTTAATCATTCTCTTCCGTGCCACGGGTGAAGGAAATGAAGAATGTCTATACGTTTGAAGAAGTAAAAAAGGAGATGAAAGAACTGGTGGGAAACAAAGGAGCACAGCTGGGAGAGATGACCGGCATAGGCATACCTGTTCCTCCCGGTTTTGTTGTAACGACAAGGGCATGTGTTAATTATCTCAGCAAAAAGAAACTTACAGATTCGCTGAAAAAAGAAATTTTGGAGACCCTGAGAGAACTGGAGAAGAAAACGAAAAGAGAATTCGGCGGCTCAAAGAGCCCCCTTCTGGTTTCCGTGCGCTCCGGCGCCCCGGTCTCTATGCCGGGAATGATGGACACCATACTGAATCTGGGTCTCAACGACAGAACGGTCAGGGCGCTTGCAAAGGAGAGCAAGAACGAATGGTTTGCATACGACACGTACAGGCGCTTCATCCAGATGTTCGGGAGCGTCGTGCTCGGCATAGATGAAAAGAAATTTGATAACGCACTGGAAAAAAGGAAGAGGCAGGAGAAAGCAAAAACAGACCAGGAAATCTCGGTGGAAGGCCTCAAAAAAGTGGTGGAGGATTACAAAAAGATATCTTCAATCCCCGATGAGCCGGAAGAGCAACTATTTATGGCTGTGGAGGCGGTATTCCGTTCATGGAATAACAAGAGGGCAAGAAATTACAGAAAGCATCAGGGATTGCCGGATGATGTCGGGACGGGAGTGGTTATCCAGACAATGGTTTTCGGAAATCTCGATGACAAATCCGGCACGGGCGTTTCATTCACGAGAAATCCCGCAACTGGTGAAAAGCACCTCTACGGCGAATTTCTGGTAAACGCGCAGGGAGAGGACATAGTGTCGGGAAAAAGAACACCGCAACCTGTTTCGTCTCTCAAAAAGGTGTTCCCCGGCGTTTACAGAGAACTTGTAAAAATCTCGGAAAAATTGGAGACGCATTACAGGGATATGCAGGACATGGAATTCACCATACAGCAGGGCAAACTCTACCTTCTGCAGACCAGAACGGCAAAGAGAACGGCAAGGGCAGCAATAAAGGTTGCAGTTGACATGGTGAACGAAAAGCTGATAACGAAGGAAGATGCGATTATGCGTGTCAGCACCGACGACATAGAGAAGGCACTTCATCCTGTAATAAATCCAAAGGAAAAATACGAGGTCATTGCAAAGGGACTTGATGCATCCCCCGGCGCCGCCTCCGGCGAGATAGTGTTTGACCCCGAGAAGGCTTCCGTGCTCGGCAAGAAAGGAAAGAAGGTCATCCTCATACGTGAGGAGACAACACCGGATGACATCCACGGAATCACGTCGGCTCAGGGAGTTCTAACCGCCCGCGGGGGCATAACGAGCCATGCCGCCGTCGTGGCAAGGGGGCTCGGGAAACCATGCGTGAGCGGATGCGAAGCCCTTACCATAAACGAGAGCAAGGGAGAATGCCGGATAGGAAAATTCACGTTCAATGAAGGGGACACGATAACCATAGACGGTTCAACAGGAGAGGTCATAAAGGGAGCCGTTTCACTGGTGCCTCCGACATTTACCAAGGAAGCCAAAAAACTTCTGTCCTGGGCTGACAGGGTGAGAGAACTTGGAGTGAGGGCGAATACCGCCACCGTCGAGGGGGCAAAACTGGCGAGAAAGGAGGGAGCCGAGGGAATAGGGCTGTGCAGAACCGAACGTATGTTCAACGCTCCCGACCGCCTCCCGATAGTCAGGGAGATGATTCTGGCAGAGACCAAGAAGGAGAGAATGAAAGCACTGGACAAACTCCTTCCCCTTCAGAAAAACGACTTCAAGGAGATATTGAAGGCAATGAGTCCGCTTCCCGTTACCATCCGCCTTCTCGATATCCCGTTACACGAGTTCCTTCCGTCAACCGAGGAAATCTCCCGTGAGCTTGCATATCTGAAGGACTTCGATGCAGCAGTGAACCTCCTCCAGGAAATACCGGGAGTGTCGAAGGCGCTCGACCCGAAACTCCATGTCTACCTGCCTTCCATAGAGAAATTCATGGAGGAGCTGGCAGACGAGAGATACCACGACCTGAGTAAAAAGCTGATAGAGGAAAAGACAAACCTTTTGAGAAAAGTAAAATCCCTGGCGGAGGTGAACCCGATGCTTGGCCACAGGGGTGTAAGGCTGGGAATAACCTACCCCGAGATATATGACATGCAGATTCGAGCCATATACGAAGCATCGACGGAACTCATAAAGGAGGGAACGGAAGTCCATCCCGAACTCATGGTACCCCAGGTGTGCACCGCCCAGGAACTGAAATGGGTTTTCGACCGTGTAAAGAGAATATCACGCGAAATCGAGAAGAAATACAGCGTCAAGGTTCCCCTCAAATTCGGTACCATGATGGAGGTTGTGAGGGCATGCATGAGGGCGGGAAAGCTTTCGGAGATTGCGGAATTTTTCAGTTTCGGCACGAACGATCTGTCACAGGCGACGTTCAGTTTCAGCAGGGAGGATGCGGAGAAGAAATTCCTTCCGCTCTACACCCAGCGCGGCATACTGCAGGACAACCCCTTCTCCGTAATAGACATAAAAGGTGTGGGAAGGCTCATGAAGATTGCAATAGAGTGGGGGAGAAAGACAAGACCGGATTTGAAAATAGGAGTATGCGGCGAGCAGGGAGGGGAACCGAAGTCAATACACATTTTCTACAACATAGGTGTGGACTACGTGAGCTGTTCTCCGTACAGGGTTCCGGTGGCCCGCCTGGCCGCGGCACAGGCAACACTTGAGGGCAAAAAGGAGACGGTATAACCCCTCTGGATTATCGGAACAAGTGAAAACCTGCTGCACTTCGCCCGTTCCATCACTGTCCAGAACTTGGCCTGCTTATTTCCGGCATCACATTGCCCTTAACCTTCTGATGCGCTCGTCAATCGGCGGATGGGTCGACCATACAGAATTTCTTAGCGAGCGCTTGAACGGATTGGCAATGTACAGGGGTGCAACCGTGGGGGAACCCTTCGGGTCGTCCGGCAGGTCGGCCTTTATCTTTTCCAGTGCCCTTGCAAGTCCCTCCGGATTTCTGGTGAGGTATGCACCGTTCGCATCTGCAAGATACTCTCTCCTGCGCGATATAAATAGATATGCAAGCCGCGAAAAGAGAGGGGCAAATATTGCAAAAGCTATGGCGATTATGATGAGCCATCCGCCGCCCTCGTTCCTGCCCCGCCCCCTCCCGCCGCCCCACAGAAAAGAGCGCAGGAGAATTTCCGATATCAGTGCTATTGCACCCACGACCCCGACAGTAACGGTGGCAAGGAGAATGTCCCTGTCGAGAATGTGGCTCATCTCGTGCCCCATCACTCCCTCCAGTTCCTCCGCATTGAGTTTTTGAAGGGCACCCGTGGTAACGCATATGACCGCATCCTCCGGTTTTTTTCCGGTTGCGAATGCATTTATGTCGCTTGAATCCTGCACGTAAGCCTTGGGCACCGGCAGCCCTGCGGCAATTGCCATCTCCTCGACCTTGTACATGAATAGTTTCTCCTCCCTGCGTCTAGGGTCTGCGGGACGTGCCTTTGCTGCACTGAGTACGCTCTGCACGGAGAATGAATAAGATGCAAGAACATATATAACTGAAAGGGGCAGCCCTATTGCCATCGAAAATATCGGGGGAAAACCGAGAGCGAAGCCGAAGACGAAAATCACCGCAAAGAGAAGGATGAGCATGAAAATGCAAACAAATGCAGTATCACGCTTGTTTTTTCTTATCTGGTCTTCAACTGTCATTCTCAGAATGAAACTTTTGGTGTTTCTCTCGCCTCTTCCGGTATCTCGAGCATCTGTTTCTCCTTCTTTCCCATGCGGCGGGCGAATGTCCTGCCCGGGAATGTTTCTATGGCATTGTTGAATGCAAGAACGCTGTCGTTGTAATGCTGGCGTGCATAGGAGATTTTGTCTTCCGTATGTGTGAGTTCGTCCTGCAACTGGAGGAAATTCTCGTTCGCCTTGAGAGTCGGGTAATTCTCCGCAACTGCAAAAAGCGTTTTGAGTGCCGACGTCAGCTGGTTGTTTGCCTTGATGTTGTCCCGGGGTGTTCCGGCGTTCATCAATGCAGACCTTGCCTTGGTCACGTTTTCGAGCACGCCTTTCTCGTGCTCCATGTATCCCTTCACGGATTCGACCAGGTTCGGAATCAAATCTGCCCTTCTTTTTAGCTGGACGTCTATCTGTGCCCATGAATTGTCAATGCGATTTTCCAGACGTATTATCTTGTTGTAGTAGTAGGCAACAAATGAGATGACCAGCAGAACGAGTATCACAGCCAGTATTATTATTCCTATCATTTTCTCACACAGATATATACATTTTTTATTTATAAAGG
>CAZOAF010000004.1:4490-15534 GCA_964577775.1 uncultured Thermoplasmatales archaeon
TAATCCGGTTAATCCAGCCGTATTAGACCATCCTCGGTTATTATCCCTGTTACATACTCTGCCGGGGTGACATCAAATGCGGGATTTCTGATATCGGATGGTACATAATCGAAGATTTTTGTTACCTCCTCCGCATCTCTTTCCTCTATCTTTATCTTTCCACCATCCGGTATCGTATAATCAAATGTACTTATCGGTGCGGCAACATAGAAGGGTATTCCGTTCTCCTTTGCAAGAACCGCCTTCTCGTACGTTCCTATCTTGTTTGCGACATCGTAATTGGACGCGATGCGGTCTGCACCCACGATGACCATGTCCACCTCCCCCCGGCTCATGAAATGACCCGCTGCATTGTCCGCTATCAGGGCATGTTTTATTCCCTCCTGTTCCAGCTCCCATGCGGTAAGCAGCCCCTGCAATCTCGGTCTTGTCTCATCCACCCACACAAATATATCCCTGTCCTTCGCCATTCTCAGCGGAGAAAGGGCGGTGCCCCAGTCAACGGTGGCAAGTGCGCCTGCATTGCAGTGCGTGAGTATTTTGTCGCCCTGTTTTATCAGTTTTTCCCCCAGCCGGCCTATCCTTCTGCATTTTTCTATCGTATCCTCAACGTAGGAATGCGCCGCATCGAGTTCTCCTCCGTGCTCGACCATGTAATCAACTGCATAGAACAAATCGTGGGCTGTCGGGCGGGTTCGTTTGAGCATTCTTGCCGTCTTTTCGATGTCCTCGCCCATGACCATCCCGTAGGCGGCGGCGCATCCTATGGCGGGCGCCCCCCTCACGACCATTTTTTTGATGGCGTACGCAACCTTTTCCGCGCTGTCCGCCTCGAAGATTTTCAGCTGGAAAGGCAGCATCCGCTGGTCGATGAGATTCAGAGTCTTCTCCTCTTCGTCCCACCAGAGCGAGCGCATATTTTTTCCCTCTACAAGCATGTTATTCCCTCCACTGCTTCCTTCAAATTTTTGCCGACTGCAATCTTCCCGTAACCTTTGAGTGTTATGGAATTGCTATTCTTCAATTCCTTCAATGCCCCCATGGCATAATCAATCGATTTTCCTTCAATTTTTCCGAAGGATACTATGGCATTTATATCATCCCTGCGGTATATCAGCCAGTGCAGGGGCGTGTCCGCAGAAGGTTCACTCACCCCTATCACCATCGCAATATTCCTCACCGCATCGTAATCGGCAACCTCCACGAAATCATCCTCCGTCAGTGACGGGATTGACGAACGTTCTGCGGTGATTATCATCCTGCTGCCGTATCTCATGCTTATGCTGCCCCCGCCTTCGACCTTCCCGGAAATCTCGGCGCCGGCAGATGCCATCTCCCCGACAAACGGGTTTTTTACCCTTTCTTTTCCGAGAAAAAATGTTTCGAAACTCATTTTATTGGTATGACGCATAGAAATATGAAATCCCCGTCACCCTTATTTCTGAACTGATGCGTCTCATTGGGCGGAACGAATGCAAAGTGGTCCTTTTTAAGCGGGATCTCGTTTCCATCCCCGTCAACCAGTGCCCCCTCCCCGTCCAGAACAAAGACCTCGTGCTCCCAGTCATGGCTGTGGAGGGGAGTGTATCCGCCTTTTCCGACAACGAATCTCCTCATTGCAAAATTCGGTGCGCCTATTTTGCTGTCAATGAGCCACTGTATCGTAACGTTCTTCGCCCCCTCCTCGCCCACAATATCAGCCTTCACATCCTTTTCACTTTTTGCTATCATGTGAATGTAATGGAAAAGGAATTTAAAAAGTCATTGTGCCTCATTCCAGTCATCTCGTATCTCCGACATGAATTCATCTATTCTGTCCGGGGAAACATCCCTTCCGAACGCCTTTCCTGCCATCTCAGAAAATTTTTCTTTGTCCTCGCTCAACTTCTTCAATACAGGGGACGGAATATCGATAAAAGATTTTTTCATGTAATCCCCGTCCCATTCCTCCTTTCCATCCAGAATCCCTACGAATCTTCCGTAGCCGGGAATCACGTACATCCCTCCCGATGGATGGCATGCAAGCGCCGCATCCCCTTCATATGTCCGTTCGGGCGGCGATTCTCTCTCCTCCTGTCCCCACCAGGCGGTGAATTCCTCGAGCGCCTTTTTTGCCTCTTCCACCGATGGAAACCCGGGGTCCCACCTTCCGAAATAATCTGTGAAATCGCTGTATATCCCCTGCTGGAGTTTCTGTGTTTCCTCCGATAGCCTTTCGTACTCCCTGATAAGCCCCATGATTTTCTCGGCTTCCTCCCTGGTGTACAGGGAAATTGCTCCTCCCGTCAGATGGACATTCTCCCACGGGTATATCACGTCCCCTATGAAATCACCTTCGTTGAGTTTTATTCTGCCAAACAGTACATACTCCCTGCCGTCGAACATGTTTCGGAGTTTGAATCTGTCGTCGGGAAGAATCTCCTTTATCTCAAAGAATCCCTTCACAGGTCTGCGGAATTCCTTTATCCTTTCCCTGACCCACTCCGGCATTTCGTACTCATCCATAAAAAGTTCTGCAGGTGTCGCTCCGCCGTCCATGTTTCTCTCGAAGGCAAACCAGTTGAGGAACACGGTGAATTCATTTTCATTCTCTATTTTCTTTCCGTACTCTTTCAGTGATTTTTTGATTTCCTCATCGAACTTCAATGCGAATTTCTGTATCAAACCTATCAGCCTTATTCCCCCTTCCTCGCTGTTCTCAATCTCCCTCAGCGGTTTCTCGAATTCCTCACGGACATCCTTCCTTAACTTTTCGACCTCGTCCTTCCTGTTCTCCCAGCACGTATGACAGATGAAGTACTTCCCCACCATATGGCTCGTGGTTTGCTTCCCGCATATCTTGCATATTCCCATTCTACACCTTTTTTACCCCGATGGTTATGCGCTCCCCGTCTATGTTCCATTCCTTGACCATGTCGCCGTAGGCTGTACCGAATGAAAGTTTGGCAGAGCGGGTCTCCGATTTTATGTAATCCTCCCTGCCCTTCACCCTCCCGCCGTCTATGTCTATCGATGTCTCTATGACATCTTCCATGTCAAGGTCCATATCCTTCCTCATCTCCTGAACACGGCGCACGATTTCTCTCGAAAAGCCCTCCGCAATCAGCTCCGGCGTCTGTTCGGTGCACAGAACGACATGCTCCCCGTTGCTCTCCACAATTGCAAATCCCTCCTTCTCCTTCTGCTCCAGTACGTAATCCCCATCGCTCACCTCGTATTCTTCTCCCCCGATTTCAATTTTTGCACCCCTCACATTGTCGGGGGAAAGGCGACTGATAATCGATGCAGCCTCGCCCGATTTATCCTTGAATTTTGGCCCCAGGGCGGCATAGTTCGGCTTAACGACACTTTCCATAAACGGGGCGGTGCTGTCCGAAAATTCCACTTCCTTGACATTTATCTCCTCCCTCAGTATGTCTGCCAGGTCCGATATGTCCTCATCCGAAACGATTACTGCCTTTGAGAGAGGATATCTGAGTTTTATCCCTCTCTTTGCCCGCAGCGAGCGTGCCATCTCCGTTATATCCCTCACCTTGTCCATCTTCCTCTCGAGTTCCCCATCCGTTCTGCTGTCATCGTATACGGGGTAATCGCACAGATGAACACTTTCTCCCGCCCCCAGACTCCGGTATATTTTCTCCGATATGAAAGGCACGAATGGGGCGGTAAGTTTCGAAAGCGTGACAAGCAGCTCGTATATTGTGGAGTATCCTGCAAGTTTATCGACTGTTTCCTCCTCCGTCCAGAATCTTCTCCTCGAATTACGGATATACCAGTTGCTCACATCCCTGATGACAAAGTCCTCTACTGCCCTTGCTGCCTTGTGGAGTTCGAAACTATCGATTTTCTCCCTCACGTCCTTTATGAGATTGTTGAGACGCGAAACAATCCATCTGTCAAGCAGGCATCTCTCCTCGAAGGGAACCTTTTTCGCATTGTAGTCAAAGTTGTCGAGGGAAGAGTACGTGGAATAGAATGAGTAGGTATTCCACACCGTCAGCAGGAACTTTCCGAGCGAATCCCTGACAACCTGCTCGTAGAAACGCTTCGGGGACCACGGGGCTGACGCGGATATCAGATACCACCTCATTGCATCTGCGCCCTCCCTGTCAAATATCTCGCCGGGCTCTATATAGTTCCTCGCTTTTTTGGACATCTTCAGCCCTTTCTCGTCAAGTATATGCCCCAGAGAGAGAACCTCCCTGTAAGGTGCATCATCGAAATTCAGCGTGGAAACAGCAAGCAGGGAGTAGAACCACCCCCTCGTCTGGTCTATTGCCTCACATATGAAGTCAGCGGGGAAATTTTCCCTGAATTTCTCCTCATTCTCGAAAGGATAGTGCCACTGGGCAAAGAACGCAGAGCCGGAATCGTACCATGCATCTATCACCTCCGCCTCCCTCTCCATCCTGCCGCCGCATCTGGGACACTTCACATCCAGTTCGTCTACAAACGGGCGGTGGAGGTCGTATTCCTCCGGGAAATTTTCCGTCATGCTTTTAAGTTCCTCCACACTTCCGACACATACCTCGTTGCCGCATTCCCTGCACTTCCATATGGGAAGCGGCGTGCCCCAGTATCTTTTCCGTGACAGCGACCAGTCCCTGACCTCTTTGATGAATTCGCCGAAACGCCCCTGCTTCAGATACTCGGGATGCCAGTTTATTTTTTCGTTGTTCTTGACAAGGTTTTCCCTGAGTTTTGACATTTTTATGAACCACGATTCTATTGCGTAGTAAAGCAGTGGGGAGTTGCATCTCCAGCAGAACGGGTACTGGTGGGTGTATTCCTGAACCGACATCAGAAGGCCCCTGTCCTTCAAATCATCTATTATGCCAGCGTCCGCATCCTTCACGAACATGCCCGCCCACTTCTCGACCTCCTCCGGAAATGTACCGTCCGGCTTCACCAGCTGTATCATGGGAAGGTTGTATTTCTGGCCTGCATCGTAATCCTCCTCGCCGAATGCAGGTGCGATATGTACGATGCCCGTACCCTCATCCATGGAAACATAATCGGCACCTATGACATACCAGCAGTCCCCGTCCGGCTTTGCATAATTGTACAACGGCTCGTACTTTATGCCTACCAGTTCCTCCCCCTTCCATCCGTCCAGTATCTTGTAATCCTCGTTTTTCAGAAGGACATCTGCCCTCGCCTCGGAGAGTATGAGTTTATCCCCGTTGTATTCGATTTTGATGTACCACTCCTTGGGATTCACGGCAAGTGCCACATTTGATATTAACGTCCAGGGTGTTGTTGTCCATGCAAGAAAATACTCGTCCTTATCCATGATCTCGAATTTCACAAAAATCGACGGGTCTGTCACCTCGCGGTAACCCTGCGCGACTTCATGCGATGACAGCGTTGTACCGCATCTCGGACAGTATGGAGTTACCCTGTGCCCTCTTGCCAGCAGCCCGTTCTCCCACGCCCTCTTCAGCGACCACCACACCGATTCTATGTAGTCGTTCCTGAGGGTGATATACGGGTGTTCCATGTCCACCCAGAATCCGACGCGTTTCGTCATTTCCTTCCATGCTTCCTCGTATCTGAAAACGCTTTTCCTGCATTCCTCGTTGAATTTTTTAATTCCGTACTCCTCTATCTCCTGCTTGTTCTTCAATCCGAGTGATTTCTCGACCTCTATCTCAACCGGCAGACCGTGCGTGTCCCATCCGGCTTTCCTCTCCACATAGTACCCGTTCATGACCTTGTAGCGAAGTACCAAATCCTTCATCGTACGGGTCAGCACATGCCCCGGATGCGGCATGCCGTTGGCGGTCGGCGGCCCCTCCAGGAATACGAATCTCTTCCCATCCTTCCGCATCTCCAGCGACCTTTCGAAAATTCTGTTATCCTCCCAGAAATCTATTATCTCCTTCTCTATTCTCGGGGGGTCGTACTTCTCCTCTGCCGGCTGTGTATTGTCGCTCATTGAGGGGTGATAAGGTGAAATAAGTTAAAATAGTTTTGATAAATGCGGCTAAAGTTTTATAAACAAAAACTTCTTTCTCTTTATAGCAAGGTGAGCTAATGGATAAAAAGGACAGAATTGTGGTTCTGGTTGGCATTCTTATTCTTATAGTGTCTATCATAGGCATTGTATACCACGAAAAAGAGTACACTGCAGCGGAGACAGTACCGGAGAAGTACACTTACAACGTGGACTGGGAAGAAAAAACGGTAACGCTCAACGATGAAGGGCACGTTGCAAAGGGAACGACTGCAACCTACAACTATTCCATAGACCGTGACGGTCTGACATGCGTGAAGTTCGAAATGGACTGGAGCGATGACCTGTCCCGCGGTTTCATAATCCCATGGAACTGGTCTGACATACTTGAGATGAAAATTTCCGCACCAGGCAATACAAAATTCTCAGGTCAGGATTCCGTAAGCGGATTCGCCAGCCCGCTTGTTGTGGAGGCAAAAATCGGCGATATGCCGAGCTCCATGCAGATAAATGCAAGCAACGAGACGGAAGTGTACGAAATACTGGACTCGAAATACATAAGCAAGGAAGGCAAAGGTCAGTGGACGGCATCGATAGACATAACGACAAAGCCCATGTTCTTTGACAGGGGCAACGATTTCACGATGTACATCAGCTACACCTACTACGAGCCGGTGATAACAAAGGTAAAAATCAGTTAGATATCCGCTTTTTCATATGCCATAAGCGAGGTTCCAAAACAGAAAAACGGTGCCGACATCTCCCTGTCATTTTTTGGCAATAGAAAAACATTCACAACTACGCCTGCAAAACCTACAAGCATGCCGGCCGTGGATTCGTTCCCCTCCCGTGAAATAGTCTGTACTCCCTTTAATCCAATGGTGGTGATCTCTCCCTTGTTGATTCCTATTAATGTAACCGGCAATACAAACCGAACAGGAATAAGATGCGAAAAATACATCCATAGGGCGCTGTATGCAAGCACAAGAATGATTCCCATCGGCATCCATCCCAGCAATGCAACAATAAAGAAAATCGCCAGCAAGTCCGCAGGGTAGGCAAAGAGCGCATCACCGTATCCCACCACGAAACACATTAGATTTTTAAGCGTGAAGTTTGTATCATTAATACCGGCATAGGGGGCGGTATCCTTTTCCATGTAGTTTTTTATCATGGTAAAAATAGCATCATCCCGAAAAACACCATTTTCTTTCAACCCTGAAGCGATTTTCATTGCCGTGAATTCATCCTGTTTTTTTATGGCATCATCCAAATTTTTCAAATCATCCAGAATGCTTCCTGCTTTTTCCTTGCTCACTTCGATGGTAAAGGAAGCGTCCATCCCCGCCCCGTACAGATGGGTGACAATCCGGACATCTTCTTCTTCACCAAGCGAGGGATGATATGTCAGCGACAGAAGAAAAAATATTATGGCAAAGCTGATGATTTTTTTCATCTTCCTCATTATAATAAGGCAAATCCCGTATTAATAAATTGTCTGGAGCAATTCATTTCACATAGTAATGTGAAAGTAATGCCGGACGCCACTATTCGATTTTGTATCTCAGAAATGCGGCAATACCCCCCAGTGCGGAGAGCTTCTCCCCCCCTTCGTGAACGTTGCTTATCGTATACACTTTTGCCCCCGTTTTCTCCGCATTTTCCAGCAATTCCTCGTTCTCCCTTATCATCGTGGATAGAATTATGACCCTGTCCGCGGCCCCAATATCGATGGCCTTTTTCACCTCGTCCTTTCCGTACGTCACAGCCCCGTCCCTGGCTATTCCCTCGAGCAGTTCCTCCACCATTCTCGACTCCTTTGATAGCGTCGATTCTTCCGAGATTCTATTCACAATTCCCCTGTTTATCGCCTCCTTCACGCCTGCCATGCCGGCATTGCCTGTTCCCTCCACAATGTAGTTCTTTATACCCTTTCCTGCAAAGGATATGAAATTGTCTCTGGCAAAACCCGGACCCACTATGACGAGCGGAATGTCGAACTCCTTTATTTTGGACAGGATTTCCCCGTAATATGCCTCGCTGACATCTTTGCCTTCGTAGAATTTCCCGGAACGGTTGGAGTATATGTCCGCTATTTTTTCAACCCCGTACTGGTGTATCACCGCAATGGTGGCAACATCGTCATCCATTGAAAGAATCACGACCGATGGCTGTTTGGATGCCTTGACCGCCTCCTCCAGACGTTTGAGATGACGCTTTTTCCATTCCTTCTTTATCTTCACCTCGCTCCCTGTTTTCAGATTCAGCGTATGGTGCTTTCCTATGTCCTGCGGCCCCTCCTCTATTGTTCCCTGCACCCTCAATCTGTCGGAAAAGTTCTGGAAAGCAACCTCGGTAACCCTTATTGTGAGATACATGCCCTCCTTCTCCCCCTTTCCTTCCCTCTTCTTGTCATCCGACTGGGCTTTCGTGCGGTGGGTGAATGCAGATACAAGATCGCCCTCCTCTATTATGTTGTAAAGATGCCAGCAGTCATCCGTGCCCTGCAACTGAAGTTTTATCTCCCCGTCCTTGAGATTTTTGTATATGACCTTCATGTATGTTCCTCCTTTATTTTTACGCCTCCGGGGGGGATAACCCTCTGCATTTCCTCCACGCCTGCCCCGAATCTCTTTGCAAGGTACTTCGCCATCTTATTTTTGTCCTCCTCGCCACGTTCTACCACAACCCATTGTTCCGATTGACTCTTCACGGCAGACGGCGCACCGCCCATCACCTTCTCACAGCCCCCTACGCCCACCTTTCCTATCCCTATCTCGATGTTGCATTTCACGTAGTTTCTCTTTCCCCTCACGACGAACGCCCCTCTGGGCAGATACTCGCCCGACTCGGGAGTTTTCGAAACCTGCTCGGGATTCACCCAGTATGCCGTACCGCTCGAAAACTGGTTCCACGCCTTTGAATAAGAGAGGGCGAACTGACATGCTTCCTCGAGAGTTTTTTCGGATATATCGAGATTGCCCCCCTCCGCATCCGTCGCCTTGACGACGCAGGAAGGCGCACCGTGAACGTCGGCATGGACGTATTTGTCGCCCGTTTTCAGATACTTCTTGACCACCTTTTCGTTTGATGCGGCATCCTTTCCACCTATGACGAGATTTCCGTCGGACGATATGAACCATCTGTAGTTCTCGAACCAGAATCTTTTTGCCGGTTTTTTCTCCTTGCTTACCGAATCCGGTGCACTTTTTGTCTTCAGTCCTTCCAGTTTGAGGGCGGTTTTCTCCATCGCCCTTCTTGCACCCTCTACCTTTTCCAGCGCTTTTTTGCCCGCCTCGTATTTCGCATTGGCGTTCTGGGAAACGCTCTTTCTGACATCAAGTGTCACCTCCACCTCCCCCCCGCCGTACGGAAGTGCCAAAACCAGATTGGGGTATGAATATGATTTTACTAATTTTTCATCCAGCCCTTCTTTCTCTCTCGCCCCGCCAATCATCTTCTCGCATGCCGAGTAGTTTGCGTATATCGCGTCTCCTTCCGATTTCCTTTTTTCCGCATCCCGCTCGAAATTCTTTATTGCCTCCTTCTGCTGTTCCATCTGACGGAGCAGTCTTTCCATTTCATTGGATGATGCAATTTCCTCCTTTCCTCGAAAACTCTTGGAGAAGAATTCGTCGAGGGCATCGCTGAAGGTGCCGAATTTTATAACATTGCAATCGTCGTATCCACCTACCGGGAAAGGAAGCACATCCAGGTAAATTCCTTCTTTATCTGCAACTATGACAGGTTCGAACTTTCCTTCCCTGAACATGGCAAGCACGGATTCCATCGCCCCGTACAACTTTTCTGCTTCGCCCGTACCCACCTCCCCGGAAACGGTATTTTTGTCGATGCCTGCAGAACTGCATATTTCCTCACCCCACTTCCCCGGGAGATTCACGTCCATCACCAGAGTCCTTATGACATCCTTTTCGCTTTCCTTCAACATCCCATAAAATGACTGAAAATCAAGATCGAACGGATTGGTTCTCGGAGGCGGCGGCAGGTATTTCCTTCCCGGCCGTATCTCCCGGTGAGACCATGACTGGAATTTCAGAGGGATTACAATATTCCCCTCGGCATCAACGAGTGTTATGTTGCCATCGGCAAAAAGCTCAACCACGATGCTGTATGAATTGCTCAATGTTATGACGACTATTCTGTCAAAACCCTTCTGGCTTATGGATTGTATTTTCTTGTTGTTCGTGTATTTTCTCAGCGCCATCGCGAAAGCGGGAGGATGGCTCTCGCTTGTTTTTATCCGGGATGAAAGAAATATCCATCTTCCGTTCTTTATGAACAGGCTTTTGTTGCCTTCCTTCCTGACTTTGATTATTACCTCGTCGCCGTTCTGGTACGCCTTTCCCACCCACCCGCCGACCATATCCTGCATCTCGGAAACAATTGCATATATGTCGAAACTATCCATTCGTTCTTTCACACAGACAAATATTGTCATCCCTTAAATTTTTTTACTAAAAATTCATACTGAGCCATGGACGGAATCACGGAACTCAAAGAAAAGGTGGCATCATTTGTCAGAGAGAGGAGATGGGAGAAATTCCACAACCCCAAGGATATATCTATCTCAATATCCCTGGAAGCGGCCGAACTGCTGGAGAATTTCCAGTGGAGAAGCAACGAGGAAATCGAAAAAATGCTTGAGAGCAAATCGTATTTCACCGGCATAAAAGAGGAAATGGCAGATATCATGATTTACCTTGTTGCAATGTCGAATAGGCTGGGAGTCGACCTGGTCGAAGAGGCATTCAAAAAAATGGAAAAGAATGAGAGAAAATATCCTGCAGACAAATTTCGGGGAACAATATAAAGTATTGCAGGGAGTTGGTGCCCATATCCCCGTTCTTGGAACCCCTTTCTTTAGAAAAGAAAGCGTTTCGTCGGAAAGAAACTTTTCCGTCAACGATTTAATTTTTGAGGGCTGTCAAGTTTTCTTTTTGGGGTGAAGCACTTTTTCTTTTTTAAAAAGAAAAAGGGTTCCAGCACAAAAATTATAACCAACAATCGCATTTATATCCGATTAACATGAAGAGAAAAATAGTAGGTATATTGGTCGTAGCCATATTT
>CAZOAF010000005.1:0-6959 GCA_964577775.1 uncultured Thermoplasmatales archaeon
AGGTGAAGAATTTGCCCCTCATCGTATGACGAATGAAACGGAGGTAATTAAATTTGCTATCGGCGTTTTTGTCCTTTTTCCGAACAATCCCCCAATTAATATATATCCTGAATTCATACTCAATCTGGATGAGATACCTGAAACTTCCCACCCGGAATGTCACATCCTTTTTGGAACGGCTCTCAACATATGGCGATTTCTACGCTCCGACGAAGATATCCGAAAAATTTTATGATTATCGCAAAATCGATGACATCAAGAATGTTGAGTTCGACTACAATCGAACCATAACACCGGCAAAGAAATATTTTATCCCTCCGACACAGGAGATGTTCGAATTCGACATGGAGGACGGAGAGTATGCCGAAACCTTGGGCGATATCAAACCTTTCGTTCTGTTCGGGTTGCACGCATGCAGCATAGTCGCCCTCCGCATACTCGACGGTGTGTATCTGAACGAATATCCCGACAAATACTATAAATTGAGGCGAGAGGCAGGCATCATTATAGGCATAAGCTGTCTTCCGGACGAGTACTGCTTCTGCAACCTTCGCCGCACGGATTTTGTCGACGTGGGATTCGACCTTTTCCTTCACGAGCTTCCCGACGGATATCTCATAAGGGTTGGAAGCGAGCGGGGGCACAAGATAGTCGATGAAAACCCCGACATATTCGTTGAGGTGGGGGACGAGGATATAGAGAATTTCAAGAGGTTCGAGGAGAAGCGCCATAGCATGTTCAAGTACGACGGCAATTTCGACAACCTCCGGTACATCCTCGAACTCACGGAGAACAGCCCTCTCTGGAAGGAGGAAAGCGACAAGTGTCTGGGCTGCGGCAGCTGCACCATGACATGCCCGACGTGCAGGTGCTACGACGTTCAGGACATACCCGACATAGACGGAAAGCACGGCAAAAGAATACGATTCTGGGACTCGTGCCAGTTCAGAAGCCACGGGCTGGTGGCGGGCGGGCACAATTTCAGGGAGACAAAGAAGGACCGTTTCATAAACAGGTATGTGTGCAAGAACGCCTACTTCTATCCGCTCGGCACGTCCTACTGCGTGGGCTGCGGCAACTGCACCTACTTCTGCCCTGCCGGTATAGACTTCCTGGGAAATTTGATGAAGATAAGAGGCGAGGTGGAGATGCATGGTTAGCAACGATAACGTTTACGACCTTTACAAATGCCGCCTGCTCCGTGTTTATCCGCTCACAGAGGAGGAGAAGCTGTTTCTGCTCAGATTCGAGGATTCCGACATAGCGGAGTCATGGACATTTACGCCGGGGCAGTTCGTCCAGGTGGCATTGCCAGGTGTGGGCGAAGTGCCGATATCGATATGCTCCTCTCCCATGCGGAAGGGATTTTTCGAGATGTGCATAAAGAAGGTGGGCAAGGTCACGGACATGATTCATAAACTCCAGCCCGGCGATTTCGTGGGCATAAGGGGACCATATGGAAACGGTTTTCCCATGCAGGAGTTCGAAAACTCCGATATCCTGCTCATCGCGGCGGGCATAGGCATGGTTCCCCTTCGCTCCGTATTCATGTATGCGGTCGACAATCGCTGGAAGTTCGGCAACATCACGGTCATAAACAGCGCCCGCTACGGAGACAAACTGCTCTTCCGCAAGGAACTGGAGGCGATGAGAGACATTGCGGAGGCAGAGAACATACGCATAATACAGACGGTCACGCGCGACCCGAAATGGCCCGGGCGGGTGGGCAGGGCGCAGGAGCACATAGGGGATGCAAATACAGACCCGGGCAACTCATACGTTGTTGTGTGCGGTCCCCCCACATGCTATCGCAGCATATTCGACAACCTCATCAAGGCAGGCTATGACCCGAAGAGAATATACGTCACGCTAGAACGGAGAATGAAGTGCGGCGTCGGGAAATGCGGGCACTGCATAGCGGGCTCGTCCACATTTCTGAAATATATATGCATCGACGGTCCCGTCTTCGGGTATTACGATATAATTTCCACCCCGGGTTTGATATGATGAAAGATGGTGATAAAATGAAAATAGGAATACACGGCTTGACCTCGTGCTACGGATGCCAGCTGAGTATGGCGATAGTTAAACGAATACTGGACGTTACCGGCAAATTCGATGTAAAATATTTCTACATGCTTTCCAGCGCCGGCAAGATAGAGCATGTCGATATTGCATTCGTCGAGGGAAGTGTCAGTACGGAGGGAGACGAGGCGGAGCTGAAGAAGATACGGGAAAATGCCGACATCTTGGTGGCGATAGGCTCGTGTGCCATTCACGGTGGGGTTCAGGGAATTCTGTTTAATGAGAAAATAGATTACAACGAGGCATTCAAGACGGTTTACGGCGACAGCATCATGGACCACAAGGGAAGAGTTGCCCAGCCGCTCGAGAATTTCGTGAAGGTTGACTACCGCCTCCCCGGCTGCCCCCCCGAGGAGGACGAAATAATGTATTACCTTTCAACCTTTGCAATCGGCAGCCGGCCGGAGGAGAAGGATTATCCAGTTTGTGCCGAATGCAGGAGGGCGGGCAATCCGTGCATTCTGATAGAGCGGGGTGAGCCGTGCCTCGGGCCTGTTACGGTTGCAGGATGCGATGCCAGATGCTTGAAGTATGACATTCCGTGCATAGGATGCAGGGGTCCGGTGCCCGGGGGGGCTGCATGGTTCGATTCCCTTGCCAGAACGTTTAAGGAGAAGGGAATGGACAGGGAATACGTGAGAAAAAGGATGGCAATATTTGCCTCTTGGTATGAAGGTATGGACGAAATGATTGATAGAATTTACGGGGATTAAATGAAAATAACGAAAGAAATACAGGTTGACCATCTTGCCAGAATAGAGGGAAAGGCGGGAATAGAAGTGGAGGTGAGCGACGAGGAGATAGAGGTGAAACTGGTAGTTACCGAGGGGCCAAGATTCTTCGAGGTTATAACGAGGGACAAGAAATATGATGATGCGGTATCAATATTTCCCCGCATATGTTCCTTCTGCTGTACGCCCCACAAACTCACGCCCATAGAGGCGGTCGAAGATGCCCTGAACATCCATCCGTCGGAGCAGACAAAAAAATTCAGGGAGTTGCTCTATATAGGAAACATGATAGAGAGTCACGCTCTCCATCTCTATCTGCTGGTCGTGCCCGATTATCTGGGCTACCCGGATGCATTTGCGGTGGCAAAGAAGGAAGCAGGTCTGGTGAAAGACGGAATATTTCTGAAGGATGTCGGCGCCGCGATACAGACAGATATAGGAAGCCGTTCCATCCACCCCGAGAATGCAGTTGTCGGTGGGTTCGGGAGGTTACCCTCAAAGGAGAAGATGGAGAAAATAGAGCACATGGCGGACGAGGGCATTCAGAAGGCATTGGATGCTGTGAAGTTTTTTGCGGAATACGAATACCCCTCGTATGTTGACAGCGAGAGAAGACATCTTTCGATAAAGCCGTACGATGGCTACGGTGTGTACGGCAACGAGATAATCTCATCGGACGGAAAATCATTCGGTGTGGAGGAATACGGAAACAACCTGTACGAGGAGGTTGCCCCGTATTCGTTTGCCAAGAGGGGGAAGTTCATGGGCGAGCCTTACATGGTCGGTGCGATTTCTCGCCTTGTCAATAATTCGAACCTGCTGACCGGAAAAGCAAAGGAACTCGTTGACACATACAGGGATTTCATGTCGCCTCGAAACTGCTTTGCAAACAACTTTGCCCAGGCTGTGGAACTCGTATATTTCCTCGAGAGGGCGAAGGAACTTGCATCCGAACTCAAGGAAGCAAAGGACGAGCGGAGGGCGGAGCCGGAGAAAATGTCAGGGGAGGGATACGCCGTTACCGAGGCACCGAGAGGACTGCTGATATATTACATGGGAATAGAGGACGGCACCGTGAAAAAAGTGGACGTTATAACCCCGACGGCAATGTTTCTTCCCCTTATGGAAGTGGACATAGCCGCCATGGCAGAGGGGCTTTGGAAGGACGGTTACAGGGATGGAGAGTTCATAAAGAAAAAGATTGAAATGGTTGCGCTCATACGACCCGTGCATATCATGCAGCGTTCACGTCACGAGACTCTAATCGTAACACTCGGCAACCCGCTTGCAGGGGAGGATTCCGTGGGCAGCAGGATTTTCGAGAAAATCAGAGGCAGTATAAACGCGAGAGTGGAATATCTCGGAACGGATATATTCAGATTCAGCAATGTTTACAACGGCGAGAAAAGGGTTGTCTTCATGGATGCCGTTTACTCCGAAAATATGAAGGCGGGAGATGTCGTTCATTTCAGCGGGGACGAGGTATTCGAATTTTTGAACGATGTGGCTGTCGATGCCCACATGCTGGGTGTGGGCGAGGGGCTGAAAATTTTGAAGGAGGTCATGCCTTCATTTCCGGCAGATATTCATTTCATAGGTATTTCATGCAAGAAGTTCGGGGTGGGGGAAATAGGCACGGAGGTCGGTAAAGGAATGGAGAAAGCAATAGAAAAGTTGACGGGCATTCTCCGGTCATGAACTACTTTCTTTTCTTTACCAGCATGGCCAGCGCAACAGCCCCGAAAAGCAGAATCATTTCAAATCCGGGGATACTTCCGGATGTATCGTTATCCTCCTCTTCGTTGTTAACCCTGACCGTTATGGAGTCTACCCTGCTGTATTCGCTTCCGTCGTAAGACCTTGCCTGAATCACATAATTTCTGTTCAGCAACCCTGAAGTATTCCACGAGTAGCTCCACGACTCGGTGCCGTTGGCGGTAATCCAGTTTCCGTCACCCAGATTTATTTCAACATTCTGAATTCTGTCCCCGTCGGCATCGCTTGCATTTCCCATTATAACGACCGTATTTTTCACCTCGGTGCCGTCAGCCGGAAACGTTATGTTTACCGTGGGGGGCAGGGAGGGGTCGTAACGGACTTGTATGTACGCACTTGTCGGGTCTATCTGAAGGAATCTCGTGCCTTTCAGCACTTCTCCTGTTATGTTGATTGCAATATTTCCTGTGGTTCCGGCCTTCACGTTGTAGTTGTCCATCTGAAAAGTGATTTTTACAACCTTGTTTTCCCGGGGTTTTAGGGCGGACGTCCTCTGGTCCGTAATCACTTCGAGCCATGAGGGCTTCCCGGAGATTTTTATGTCAACCCATATCGGAAGAAAAGCGAAGAAGTACGGGTCATAACTCAGTGTAAGATTCACCGTACCCGCATCATACTGCCCGATTGAATATACACCGCTGTAGTCCGTGCGGGCATTTATTCCGCCCCACGAAAATGCGGATGCAGATGGGGTAAAAGCCAGAATCGCATTTCCAATCAGTATAAAAATAACAAAGGCGGTCAGGGTATTCCTCGTGTTTCTCAATCCTGGCATTTTATCCCTCCAATATATGTCACTAACTTATAATAATTACGTGTTTTGCCTATCATATCAATGAAGGAAGTATCTCTGACCGGAGAACACCATTGCTATTCCGTGTTCGTTTGCAGCCTCTATGACCTCCTTGTCCCTGATGGAACCACCCGGCTGTATGATTGCCTTGACGCCCGCCTCTGCGGCGACGTCGACTGCATCCCTGAACGGGAAGAATGCATCCGATGCCATTATTGAACCCTTTATTTCCTCCCCTCCTTTATGAACCGCAATCCAGCTTGCATCCACTCTCGAGGTCTGCCCTCCTCCTATCGCGACCGTTCTCGTTCCCTTGACAAATACCACGGCATTTGATTTTACATGGCGGACGCACTTTACTGCAAATTCCATTGATTTTATGTCTTCGGGGGAGGGTTTCTTCTCTGTAACAATCTTCCATTCGTTTGTGTCTATATTCTTTGTATCCCTGTCCTGAACGAGAAGTCCGCCCACAACACTTCTGAATGTCATGCCCCTTTCCATTCCCGCCCCGTCCAGCCCCTCAAGTTCGAGAAGGCGGAGGTTTTTCTTGGTCGAGAATACCTCCCTCGCACCGTCGCTGAAAGAGGGGGCTGCAACCACCTCAAGGAAAATCTTTGTCATTTCCTCCGCCAGTTCCCTGTTCACCTTCCTGTTCACCGCGACCACTCCTCCGAACGGAGAGTACTCGTCGGTTGCGAATGCATCCTTCCACGCCTTCACGATATCCGGGGCGGAGGCAATGCCGGAGGGCGTTGCATGCTTTATTATCACAACCGCAGGCTCCTCGAATTCCTTTATGCATTCTATCGCACCGTTTGCATCAAGTATGTTGTTGTATGAAATCTCCTTCCCCTGCAGTTTCTTTGCATTAGCTATGCATGGCTCTTTCGTCTCGCCAACATAGAAAGCTCCCCTCTGGTGCGGGTTCTCGCCGTATCTCAGCACCGCGGATTTTTTGTAGGGCAGGGTGATGATATCGGGGAAAATTTCGTCGTCCTCCATTCCTGCGATAAGGGAATCGTAGTAGGCTGTTCTGCGGATTGCCTCTACCGCCAGTTTTTTCCTTATACCATCGTCGAATCCCTTTTTCAGATACGGAATGAGTCCGGAATACTGCGACGGGTGGCTCACGACGACCACATCTTTCCAGTTCTTGGCCGCGGCGCGGACCATGCAAGGTCCGCCGATGTCCATCCTGGAGATTCCCACCTCCGGGGGATAAAAATTGCATACCACCATATCTATGGGTGGAATTCCGTTGCTTTTCAACTCTTCAATGTCGCTGCTTCCTCTCCTCGCCATTATCCCCGCGTATATCGATGTGTTGATGGTCTTTATCCGTCCGTCCATCAGCTCGGTGAAGCCCGTTATCTCCTCCACCATTCTCACTGGTATGCCCGAATTTTTTAACCTCTCGGCTGTACCACCCGTTGAAAATATTTCTATGCCCGCATTGTGCATTTCCCTGCAGAAATTTTCTATTCCCTCCTTGTCATATACGCTTACAAGAGCTGTGTCCGGAATCATTCTATTACCAAACGTAATGCGGAAGACAAAAATTAACTTTCCGC
>CAZOAF010000005.1:7059-15124 GCA_964577775.1 uncultured Thermoplasmatales archaeon
AATGTGATATACAACATGTATGTACCGATAACTGCAAGAACAATCGCGGTTATTATTTTCACCATGCCATGCCTCCTCTTCTGTATTTCCCCCAGTTTTTCCGATGAATACCCCGTGTAGAACAAACCCAGTATGATGAGCAGAGGCGTTATGAACATGGTATTGTAAAGCAGAAGATACCCGAATGCCGTCATTTTCAGCGTTGAAGCACTTTTTATCACCGCCATTATCGGGAACAGTATCTGTCCCGTGCACACGAATTCCAGCATCGAAATGCCGAGCCCCGTGGCAAAGGCAAGTACGGCCAGAATCGTCATGTGGCGGTCTCCCGTCAGTACCCTTATCAGACGCCCTCTCCTCCTTTTCAGGAACTTTGGCAGCTGTAGCACGGTCTTCTCCTCTCTTCCTATGCGGAAGTAATCCGAAACGTTGAAGGCAGCGAGTATGAGCGCAAAAATCCCTGTAAAGAGGTAAACATATCTAGAAACAGCCCCTATGCCCTCGATCCCGTAGTAAAATTCCATGAGTCCCACGCCTATGAGCAGATATCCCAGAAATACACCGAGCGAGAAAGATATGCCTATCGAGAGTAACTCCTTCTTTCTGCGTTTTACCTTTTCCATATATGCTATGAAGAATATGAGGGTGGCAAAGGCGCATGGGTTTATGCCATCAACAAGACCGCCTGCTATGACCGTGAGGATGGTGAATCCCTTCACCGTCTCTTCCGCGTTTCCCTTCTCGGAGGGTTTGGGGCACGGAAGACCCGTGTTCACATATTTCTTTATTTCCTGTTCCAGCTCGCCGAACTGGGAAAGCTTGTAGTAGTATTTGTCGCCCATGAACACGGCAAACGAGCCTATGTTCTCTTCCGACACATCGAACGCATTGTAGTACTTGAAAAGAAGGTTGTATCCCTTATCACCTATGGTGTTGTATTCCTTTATGTCGAGCGGGTATTTGAACTTGAGATACTCGAGTTCATCCTTTGCCTCCAGGCATTCATGACATACAGGATTGTAGAAAAATACGATGCACACATCCTTGCCTTCCTGTTCTATCTCGGGGCAGGATATGCCCACCTTGCTGAAGTTTTTTCCGTAATTCACTGCACGGGAATCATTGAGTGCGAAGGCTTCATCCCCTACAAATACCGCGGGCAGGCTGATATTAATGCCCAGATTTTCGCATAGATTTCGAAAGTTTTCCATGTTGTGGGAAAGCGATGTATCGAGCCTACTCGTCTTGGTGTACGTTATGTTCTCCTTCATCGCATTTTCGAACTCCACCGCCGTGTTTATCTCGGTCTCGCTGGAGAAATTGTAAAACTCAAGTGCGCACACCGGCTTGGGAAAAACCACGTCACTGTCATTCACCACCGGGCATCCGACTCCTCCCATATTCTCGAATTCCACTATGCTTTCCCTCAGATGGTTCATCTCCCTTTCGAGATTCCCCCCCCACGGGTCAAGATAGTACCATTCGTTCCCTATGAATATGAGCGGGGCATCGTATGATATGTTGTACTTCTCCTTTATGACCATAAAAAGTTCGTTGTAATCATCCACGGAATATTCCTCCACGTGAAGGAAGGAAAAATTCTCTTCCATCTGCTGTATGAACGGTTCTATCTTCTGGTAATTGCCGGAATTGGGGGCATAAAAAAAAGCCATGCAGACGCTGTTCCCCGCCGAATCTGCCGATGGAATCGCATCGGGTATCATCCCGAGCGCGAGGAGTGAGAGAACCATGACCAGAACAACCTTTCTCATCCATCCAATCATGCCATTTTTCTATAAAAAACTACCCACAGATTTAAATTTTTCAACCCCATATTGCAGTTATGGTGCGAAAGCCGGTTGCAGCCGGAAGATTCTACGAGGCAGGCGGCGATATGTTAAGGGAGCAAATCGGGGAATGTTTTCTCAAGGGTCCCGGAAGATTGCCGGAGGCGGCGGAGGGGGGCGGAGGACGCATAAAGGCATGCATAGTCCCTCATGCAGGATACATATTCTCGGGTCATGTCGCCGCCCATGCATACGCCGCGGCGGCGGAGGCGGGGCTGCCGGACAAATTTGTGATAGTGGGCCCGAATCATACCGGCTACGGGGCGGGCGTGGCGGTTATGGCGGAGGGGGAGTGGGAAACACCGCTGGGAATCGTGGAAATCGATGAGGATGCTGCAGGCAAGATATTGGGTGGTATCGTGGAGGAGGACGAGATGGCGCACATGTACGAGCATTCAATAGAGGTACAGATTCCGTTTCTGCAATTTTTGAGAAATGATTTTTCATTTGTCCCCGTATGCATGGGAATCCAGGATTACGAAACAGCCGTGGAGCTTGGCAACCGTCTTGCGGATGTGTCAGATGCTTTGCTGATAGCGAGCACCGATTTCTCCCATGTGGGGGCGGGATACGGTCAGATGCCGCCTGCAGGCATGAATGTGAACGAATGGGCATCGATGCAGGATAAAAAGGCGATAGATGCAATACTCTCGATGGACGTCGGGCATTTCATGGAGACGGTCAGCAGAAACGGCATTTCGATGTGCGGGTACGGCTGCGTGGCTGCCGTGATGGAAGCAGCAAAAAAACTGGGGGCAAAGGAGGCAAGGCTTCTGAAATACTCCACCTCATATGAGGTCTATCCGTCAGACTCGTGTGTGGGCTACGGGGCAATTGTGCTGGAGTGACGCCGCATATTCCCTGTTCCCCTCTAACCTGCCTGGGGCTGTGAGATTGAGCTCTGTATCTTTGCCTGTATCTCCTCGAGTTTCTCCTTCAGACGTTGTTCCTGCTTTTCCATCGTGCCCTTTCTGACCCCGAGGCTTTCCTTGCTGTCCTGGAGTTCCTTGGCCACTTCTTTCCCGTCCACCTTTATGAGAAGGGGACCTACGTTCTTGAACACGGGTGCATCCTTATCAACCTTTTCCAGCTCCTCAAGTGCATTTTCTATGTCCTTGATTCTCATCTCAATCTGCTGGCGCTGCTGGATGGTTATTTCAAGCTGCTGCTGGAACTGCTGAAGCTGCTGCAGTTGATTCTGTATCTGGGGTGGCAAATCTTCATATTTCGTGGGCATAATAATCAAACCTCAATGTCTTTCACTATTTTAAATATATGGTTGCCAGGGGCAGAAGCATTATGGTAGGTCACGGAGAATCGAGATAAATGTGTTTCAGTACTGGACGATGTAATCCTTTGTGGTTTTGGCATTGCCTGACAGGTCCTTGAACAGGTCTATCCGGTGTAAGCCATACCCATAGGGATATCTAAGATGTGTATTCGGGTTGATGTCTTTTAGCACGTCTCCGGGCTGGGGATTTCCAACGACATCTTTCGGTACTTCCCACGTGATGATATTGTTTTCGGAATCATAGGTGCCATCACATACGATATACTCATCAATTACGTCGTCCTCGTCCATGGATACCCCCGCATACCGTCTCCCTGCACCACCGGGAAAAACACTCAAACCCGTTAAGAAATGATGATTGTCATTTGACCACCCCACAACATAAATCGCTTCCAGTGTTCCGGCTTTTTCTTTTAGGTCTCTCAATTCGGGTGATACATAGAGATAATCGGGATTGTTGCCATCTTCATGGAACCATGCAGATACTATGTCAACGTGTTTGAGCGGAAACTGGAGCAAAAACCCAAAAATGCCAAAAAGTTTCACATCTCCAATCCTATCCTCTACTTTGGGACTATCTGAATTGTCAGCCATTATTCCTGTCGGGAACATGGAGGCAACCAATAACCCGAAAACCATTATTCCTATTATTTTCCCCCCATTGTATCGCCTCTCCAAAAATTTATAACAACAGCGGGATTATAAGCATTGCTATTTTATGTCACGGGCATTGTTTTCCCGCATACCTCTGTTCTGTCCCTCGATTTTACCGGAATTCCGGCCGGGGGAAAATATTTCGTCTGTTTCCTCCCAACTTTTATTTACCCCAGCCACATTATTTTCTCATGCAACTTGCAGAGGCAGGCATAGACACACTGATTGAAAAATGGGAGCGATTTTTTTACGACTACTGCAAGGAAGAGATAGACAGCGTCGCTCTCATGTACCCGGAGAAGAAGAGTTTGATTCTTGACTACTGGGTGATAGATACGCACGATGCCGATATGGCTGAATTTCTGTTGGAGAAGCCATACGTTGCCTTTTATGCGGCGGAGGCGGCACTTAAAAAGGTTGACATGCCCGTCGAGCCGTCACCCCAGATTCACTTCCGTGTTAGGAACCTGCCCGAGATACAGAAGATAGGGATAAGGGACCTGCGCGCACAACATCTCGGCAAGTTCATAGCAGCGGACGGTCTCGTCAAGAAGGTTACGGAGGTGCGGCCGAAACTCGAGGATGCGGCTTTCCAGTGCCTGAGGTGCGGCGCCGTGATACACGAGCCCCAGGAGGGAAACATTCTGAAGGAGCCGCTGGAGTGCTATGAAGACCAGGGTGGGTGCGGGAGGCGGACCTCCTTCCACCTGCTCACCGAGGAGTCAAGATTCGTGGATTCGCAGAAAATAGAAATTCAGGAGAACCCCGAGGAGTTGAGGGGCGGAGCCCAGCCCCTCCGGCTGACCATATACCTCGAGGATGACCTTGTTGGCAACATCGTCCCCGGAGACCGTGTTACCGTGAACGGCATACTCCACGGGCAGCAGAGGAGGAGGGGAACGATAAAACTTACGGAATTCAACAAGGTCATGGATGCCAACACCGTGGAACAGAAGGAGCAGGCATTCGAGGAGGTGGTTATAAGTGATGAGGACGAGAGGAAAATCATAGACATGAGCAAGGACCCTCTCATATACAGCAAGATAAGGGATTCCATTGCACCAACCATATACGGGCTGGACACTGAGAAGGATGCACTTGCCCTCCAGCTTTTCGGCGGCGTTGCAAAGCACATGCCCGACGGGACGCGGATAAGGGGCGATATCCACATACTTATGGTGGGAGACCCCGGTACTGCAAAAAGCCAGTTACTCCGCTATATATCTCTTCTCGCCCCCCGCAGCGTATACACATCGGGGAAGTCCAGCAGTGCAGCCGGGCTGACGGCATCGGCGGTCAGAAGCGACGAGTTCGGGGAGGGGAGGTGGACGCTGGAGGCCGGCGCCCTCGTTCTGGCAGACCTGGGTGTGGCGTGTGTCGACGAGCTGGATAAGATGGATACCAAGGACAGGGCAGCGCTGCATCAGGCAATGGAGCAGCAGGAGATTTCGGTTGCAAAGGCAGGGATAAATGCAACGTTGAAGTCAAGGTGTTCGCTGCTCGGTGCAGCCAACCCGAAGATGGGACGCTTTGACGAATTCGCCTCAATATCCGACCAGATAAACATGCCGCCCGCCCTGCTTTCCAGATTTGATTTGATATTTCCCATTACCGATAAGCCCAACCGTAGCAGGGACGAGAATCTGGCAAGCCACATACTGGGAGTCCATTCGGTGGGAGAGAAGATAGAGCAGGAGTGGCACGTGGGCGGAAAATATTCCGATGAGCTGGAGATGCTGGTGAAGCCGTCCATAGAACCGGAATTCTTCAGAAAGTACATAGCGTACGCAAAGAGAAACATATTCCCCGTGATGTCGGATGATGCGGTGGAGAAAATAAAGAATTACTACGTCGATGTGAGGTCTTCCGCAAGGGATTCGGTGCCCTTCACCCCCCGTCAGCTGGAGGCATTCGTCCGCATAGCAGAGGCATCGGCACGGATACGTCTTTCCGATGTTGTGGAAATCGAGGATGCCCAGAGGGCGATTGACATAGTCAACTACTATCTGGGGAAAGTGGGGGTTGACCGCGAGACCGGTGACCTTGACATAGATGTCATAACAACGGGCATATCCCACAGCCAGAAGGACAAGATGAAGATTCTCACGGAGATAATACGGGACATATGTGTGGGCAAGGAATATGCATCCATGAGCGACATAAAGACAAGGGCGATGGAGGAGGGGCTGGACGATAAGACAGTGGATAGCATGATGAGCAAGATGATAAGAGGAGGGATAATATTTGAGCCGAGAAGAGGAGGATACAGACTCACAAATGAATAACATATGCATGAAGATATACACAGTCGGAAATGATGTGCTGGTTGCCGCATGTGATGCCGGGTTACTCGGAAAAACACTCGAGGACGGCGACATAAACTTCGAGGTATCTGAGGAGTTCTACTACGGGATAATGGGCGACACCGGGATGCTGGAGCGCCACCTGGAGGGGGCGACAATAGCGAACCTTGTCGGCAGCATGTGCGTCAAATGCGGGATAGATATGGGCCTTATCATGAAGGAAAACGTCTTAATGATAGGCGGGGTTCCCCATGCCCAGTTTGCGTTGATGGTATAATATGTTTTGTGTGGAATGTGGAAAAGAGACGGAGGAGACCTTTGACGGGTTGTGCATAGAGTGTTACGTAAAGGGCAAAAAATTCTTTGACATACCCCCAAACATAAACATCACGGTATGCAGGAACTGCGGTGCGTACAAATTGGAATCCGCCTGGGTTCGCGGAGAACCTGACGAGTTGACAAGGGCTTTTCTGGAGGAGCACATAGAGCATAAAGACATCAAAAATTTCAAGGTGGAGGTGGGGGCGGAGGGTCAGGTTGTATGCACCGGCGAATTCCGCGGCTTTCCGATACGTGAGGAGGGGTCTGTGGAAGTAAAGATAAAGAACAGCATATGCGAGACATGCTCGAGAATGAAGGGGGGCTACTTCGAGGCGGTCCTTCAAATCAGGAAGCAGGGGGGCAGGATGTCCGAGAGGGAATTGAAATTGAGCGACGATGTCGTATACAAAAAATCATCGGAGTATCCCGGAGGCTACATCTCCAAACGAGAGATGATTCACGGCGGCGTGGATTATTACATGGGCGACAAAAAAATGGCGGCGTCTGTTGCCCGTGTTCTGAGCGACATGTTCCGCGGGGAAAAAGATGTTTCTTCATCGCTAATTGGCATGAAGGACGGAAGGGAGGTTTACAGGAACACTTATATCGTGAGAATCCCGGAGTATTCCAAGGGAGGGTATGTTGAGGTTGATGGCAGGGTTTACAGGGTGCTTGATATGGGAAAGAGAATCGCCCTGATGGACATGGAAAGCGGGGACAGGAAATATTTTTACAGAAACGAGATGTCAAAGGCAAAGGTCATGGATGTGAATGAAGTTGAGGCAGTAGTCGTTTCCGAAAGAAATGATGAAATTCAGGTTCTTGACCCGGAAAACTACAGAACGGTTGTTCTCTCAAAACCGGACGGTATGGTGGTTGGAGAGACGGTCAGGGTGGTGAAGTGGAAGGGCAGGATGTATCTTGCAGGTGATTGATTGACACGTATAATATCGTTTGACATGGACGGCACGCTTGTGCGCAAGGATTATGTCGAGCATGTATGGCTCGAGGTCATCCCCGTCCTGTACGCCAGGGAGAACAACATTGACGTGGAAAAGGCAAAGCGGTACATATTGGACGAGTACGCGAAGGTCGGGGAGTATGCTGTCGAATGGTACGACATAAAATACTGGCTCAGAAAATTCGACCTTGATTGTGACTGGGAGGATTTGCTTGAAGACCACATCGGCATGCTCGGTTTTTATCCCGAGGTGAACGATGTCATCGACCGTCTCGGCAGAAACTACGAACTTATAATAATATCGAACGCAGCCGGAGAGTTTATAAGGGTGGAGAGAAAGGCTTTGAATCTCGACAAAAAATTCGACCACATATTCTCGGCCGTAACCGATTTCGGAATCACGAAGAAGAATCCGGAGGTTTACAGCTCCGTGTGCAGAATCCTCGGGGTGGAAAATGATGATATCGTTCATGTTGGTGACAGCTGGGAATTTGATTACATCTCCCCGTCAAAGGCGGGCATAAGAGCATTTTATCTTGACAGGGACAACAGCAGAGATAGCACCAAAGAAGTTGTGAAAAATCTGAAGGAGTTTGAGGGGAGAATAGAATCATTAAAAAATAAATAGGGCGGACATATTTCATTTTAATGAACGCATTTCTCGTTGCTCTGCTCATTCTTTCTTTGC
>CAZOAF010000006.1:0-15106 GCA_964577775.1 uncultured Thermoplasmatales archaeon
GGGCGGTGAAACAACCGGAACAATCGACACGCTGGCGGCAGGCGGCGAGACAACGATAAGCACAGGACTTGTATTCGGCATAGGGCCGACAACGATAACGGTGACAGCAGGCGGAGCGTCCAAGACAGCAAGTGCGTTCTTACTCGGACCGATGGTGCTGGGAGTTAAGTAGAACAACCAACCCCTTTTCCCTTTTTAATTTTTATTTTGTTTTATTAAGTCAAAAAACAGAATGGTAATTCCTTTTTACAGACCAACTTCTATGCAACCCTGCTCATTCTAAAGGCACCGGTGAGTTTTATCTCGTCCTTTTCAAGCAGGTAGTCAATCCAGTTTCTTGATACAACTTCCCCGCATCCCTGTACACGCAGCTGCATTCTCGAACCCTCCTCCCTCATCTCTATAACGCCGTCCATAAGGTGTTTTATTGTCTGGACTTCAAGTTCCTCGTGCATGCCTCGTGTCATGCTGAATATGGACGTTGCCCCCATACGTTTGCACGTGCCGCTCACAACCTGAAGAAAACGGAACACTGCCTTTGCATCCGAATACACTATGAGGGTTGATACGGAATCGAATACCAGACGGTGTCGTTCATATTTTTTGGTGTACTCTTTTTCCGTGGCGATTATGGCAGATGTTATCCTTTCCCTGTTTATGGGACTGTCAACAAATATGGCGTTTTCTCCTTCTTCCTCGAGTTCCACACCCTTGGAGTAAATGTCTATATATTTTACCTTTCCTTCACTCTCGTATCCCGAGAAATTTTTGTCCAATCTCTCCATCTCCTTTCTCATCTCGGAAAACGATTTATCCGTCAAAACAAATATGACGGGTTCCCCTTCCTCCAGCCCAGACAGTACGAATTTATTCAGTATATTTTCCTTTCCTATAAAAGGCGGCGAATAAAGCAGGGTGTTGGTAACGGCAGGTATACCCCCCTTCATGAGTTCATCCAGTCTTTCTATTCCTGTCTTAATCAGCATCTGGCACCCCGTGCAGAATCTTATTCACCAAAACCTCAAATGCATCAAACACCCCCCGCCCCTCGGTAGCCACCGCCCTTATCACATCCTCCCCCATTCTCTTCTTCAATTCATATTCATCCATTGCGCCGGGCATATCCTGTTTGTTGGCAACCACGACATACGGTATTCCTTTGCGGCGAATATCTTCAACCATCTTCGTTACATCCCCCAGCTGTTCAGGTTTCGAGGAATCCAGTACGACCATTATGCCGGTTGCAGATGCCCCCATTTTTTCCATCAGCGGGGAGAATCTCTCCTGCCCCGGTATGCCGAATATATCTGCCCGGCACCCGCCGTGGTCAACCGTGCCGTGTTCTATGGCTATTGTCGCTCCCAGCCGGTCTACGGATGTGAATCTCTCTGAAAGGGCTTTTATGAATGTGGTTTTCCCGGAACGGAACGGTCCAATAACCAGTATTTTCGGTATGTAAATTCTAACCCCGCCGGGCTTGTATACCCTGAAAATAACGGATTTTCCCGTTTTTCCCTCCCAGTTTACCTTTGATATGCTGTATTCCTGCCCGACAAAACTATCTCCTCCTGCAGGATTTATGTCCACTATGCAGTCAAATCTCCTCTTTATCCGGTATATTGTGTTTTCCTTATATGGCCATGCTGTAAAATTGTAAACAGATACACCGTTCTTCTTTCCTATCTCTTCGTTTATCCGGTAGATGCCCTGCAATGCCTCCCTTTCTCCGCATAAGTCTATTATGGTTGACAGCGAATCGAAGACCACCACAACATTTTCAGTTGTTTCATCCATTATGTCCCCTATGACATCCTCGTAGCTCAGTATATCGTGGGGCTCGAATATCACATATTTCTCTTCGGACGGTGCCCCTATGAGGCGGGAATAACCGTCCACGATATTCAATCTGTCATTGTATTTATTTATATCCCAGCCGAACTCCTTGAAATACTGTCCGAGCTGTTTCGGCGATGATTTGGAGATGACGTATACACATCTTTTTCCCATCTCCAGGTTGTGATAAAGAACGTGCACGCCCATGTTGCTCTCTTCCACCTCGGGCGCTATATAGAATAGCAGGGATTTTCCTTCCGGTATGCCCCCCCCGAGATATTCGTCAAGTTTAGGTATCCCTGTTTCTATCATTTTCCCCAATTATGCTGATTTTCCAATTTCCCTTGCAGCCTTTTCCATGTATCCATACACTTTATCCGTATCGTTTGATGATATGATTGCGGCAAGCAGCAATCTGGGTCCGGCACCGGTGATAATTATATTGCTTTTACGTGCATTAACCACGACCATTGTGGGAACGCCCTCGTTCAATTCATCCACGGCGGCCTCCGCAGCGCCCAGCACGGTTGCGGTCATTGCAGCGAAAGCCTCGGGATTGAGTTCCGTGCATTGTTCGGGGTACATAAGAAGCCCATCCCTGGATATTACGAAACTGTGCTTTACATCGGATAACGAATCCAGTTCGTTCAATATTTGTTTGTAGTTCTTTTGCATTTTCCCACCACTTGCACCATTATTAATATAAAAGTGATAATAAACTTTTCTAAATATCAAATCAGCTTGAACAGGATATACGTTACAATGACCATTATCGTTCCGTGTCTCAAACCCGCAGCCATTTTTCCCTCGCCCAGCAGGCCGGCCACCGCACCGTTTCCTACTGCCTGCACGAGGGCGGTGCAGATGTAGATGAATTTGTATTCCTCCAACGATACGTTTCCGAACGATATGCCGCCCACGCCGCTGCCGGCTGCCTCTGTTGCCTTTGCGAACTCCGGCAGGAAGGTGGCTGCCAGAATCATTATGACTGCAAGAAATACGAAAAATGCAACATAGATGATAAGGAGGTACATCTGCATCTCCATTTTCCTCTCCGCCTGCAGTATTTTTATTTCCCTGACGTTCTTGGCTGCTGCATCTATTACATCAGATATTTTTCCTCCTGCCTCCGATGCCTTTACCACAAGGGATGTGGTTCTCTGCACCAGTGGTGTTTTTATCCTGTCGCCGAATCTTCTCAATGCGTCGGTGAAGGAAACACCCCACGATATCTGGATGGCCATCCTCCTTATTTCGGGGGTGAGGTACCCGTAATCTCCCTTTGCCGACATCTCAACAGCCCTTGCCATGGTCATGCCCGCTTTTCTTGACTCGGACAAATCGCGGAGAAATTCGGGAAATCTTTCCTCCATCAAACTCATCTTTCTAAATCTTGCATACTCGTAGAAGCCGAACGGACCTATGGCAGAGAGAATTGCATATATGGCAAAATCCATGGAATTTTTCTTGGAAAGAGATAGAGGCCCTATACCCGATATAACTTCCAGCTGAAGCATTATCGCGATTGCCAGAAATACTGCTGCAAATGCAGCCGAGGTGGATAGCACCATTATGCGGTACAGCGTGTCCATGTCGTATTTTTCACGTATCTCTCCCGCCTTCTCCGGCATTATGAGTATTATGTAGAGTATCAAACTTATGAGGAGACCTATGCCTGCAACTATTATGGCGTACTCCCAGTGTATATTGTGGAGTTCCACATTTCCTGGAAGTCCCACAACGGATATGACATTTGCAATTATGAACAGGGCAATGAATATGAGTATTGCAAGGTGTATGACATTCCTCCTCATTATGAGTGGTCTTTCCTCTTTGAACTTACTCCTCTCGTATATTCCCACAACGGATGCGGTCGGAGATGGCATTTCCCCTCCCACCATGAGAGAAGATATCTCGAAAAACAGGGCAATATTCATGAGAAACAGGGGTTCTGCCATATTTCGGATGATGGGGGTTATATTGCTCGGGAGATGGACACCCAGATTGAGCTGCGAGCCTATTACTATGGCGGTGAATAAAAATGCAATGAGGAAAAGTATGGTATAGCCCCTGTTTTTCTCGACGGTAGGGATTGAAAGAACCGTATAGAGCATTAACAATATAACGGTGCCGAGGAGTATGGTTATCAGCACGGGCGATATCGGCATTCCCATGAATATCATGAATATGTTCAGAAGTGTTGCAAAAATTATGAGCATGAATGCTATGATTGATGAAAAAAAGTACTTCCACTCCGATTCCTTGTATTCCTCCGATACGAATGGAAGCATATCCTCTTTTATTTTTCTCTGGGCCCACGAAAATATCAGAAATGAGCCCATCGCCAGTGCAAGCAGAAGGTTGGAGAAGTCGGGTGCCCCCGCCAGCCTTGAGACAATCGAAACGGCTATGATGGTGAGAAGGGAAACGAATGCAATCCATGAAATCTTTTTTCCTATCATCATACCTCCGGATTCATTGAACTTATGACAACTGCAAAGCCGAGATGGGCGAGGGGCAGCATTATGAACGTCACCATGTACATTATGAGCATGGAAGAACCGCCGCTACCACCTCCCGTACTCACCATGCTCATCACGGATACCATGACTATCAGAAAAAGAGGAGCAGCCACAACGACAGTGACATAACTCTCTGCCATCACCCCGAGTGTTTCAAGAAATTCTTTCTGAATACGTCGATTCTCCCGCATGTATTCCTCTGATTTCGCGAAGAAATACTTTTTCAACTCACCGCCCGATGTGACGGTTGTTATGGCGCCCTGAAGAAATTCCTGAAATTTTATGGACGGCGTCCTGTTGGCCGCATTTCTCAGGGCGGTTATTATGTCTATGTTGAATATTGATATATCTCTGTAAATCCATGCCGCCTCCTTCTGCACCTCTCCGTATATCGGCTGTTCCGCAAGACTCTTGAATGCAATTGCAGGCGTGACGCCGGCGGACGCCATCGCAGCAAGGAAATTGAGTGCATAGGGTAGTTTGTTGTCTATATCCTTCTTTCTCGAATTTGCCTTGCTCTCCGGAACCATCATTGTTATGAGGTATGCCATCGCCCCGATAAGTATGGGGGCGGGAACTACTATTATGAGCAATTTTGGCGGCAGCATTATCCCCATGCCCGGTAGTATATAGAGATACACGAAAATTAGGGCTGTGCCGGCTATCCCTCCTATGATGCCGTTCATCCATGCGTATGCTATATATGCTTCGGGACGGACTTCTATATAAGCCCTCTCCAGACTCCTCTTTATATATTCTATCTGGGAAGATTTCGACGCTTTCTTTCCGAAGATTCTGTAGCATATACTCTGGTATTTACTCAGCGCCATTTATCCGTCCCTCCTCGCTTCTTTTTTTGTCATCCTTGAATGTGCTGTTTTCCTTCTCCCTCCCCTCCTCCGTTCCGGCAACCGTCTCTCTATCAGATTCACGGGATTCTTCTTCGTTTATATCATCCAACGGTATCTCCTCCCATTCTCCTTCCTTATGATCGTCCTTCGTTATTCCGATCCCACTCTCTCTTCCTGCGGGTGGGTTGCCCTCCGGCTTATCTTTGTTTGTCTCGTCCAGCGAAATTTCCTCCCATTCATCACCCTTTTCTATATTTTCGGCCGTATCTTCCACTTCATCACCGGAGGATGTCGCCGTCTCGGATTCTTTTTCCTTCCCAATCAATACCTGGGATGATTTCAGTGGAGAATATTCCTTTTCCCCGGTATAGCTTTCCGATGCCATAACTTTCTTCATTATGGCTTCCGGATTCTTGTAATATGCGGCTATTATCTCACCGACGTCAACGTAGTTCTTTATTCCCTTTTCGACCATCCATCTTATTACCTCCTTCCTGCGGTCGAATTCCTCGCTCAGCTCCTTGTCCGTCCAGTTTCTCTGTTCTGCCACGTTATCCAGTACATGCCCTTTGCCGTAGTAGTCAAACGAGTCTTTTCTCGGATTCCAGCTGAAGACCTCGTTTGTCAGGATGTCGTCTGTTGTCGGGTCTATTCCCACGATTTCGACAATTTTTTTGATTCTCCTTACCCTTTTCCTCCCTATTCTCATCATTGCCTGTATGGCAACGATATTGAGGGCCTGAAGCTGTATCCTCGGAATGTTTATCGGGTCTCCCTCAAGTCTGTGAACAACAGAGAATATGGAATCTGCGTGCATGGTGGAATACACGGTATGTCCAGTTGCCATTGCCTGGAACAGCACGACGGCTTCCTGCCCCCTGATTTCTCCCACAAGTATGTACTCGGGACGCTGCCTCAATGCAGCCTTGAGAAGGTCGAACATTCCCACCTTGCTTCCCTCGCCCGACTCCGCCGTTCCCTCTCTTGTTATGGAGGCTATCCAGTTCGGATGCGGAAGGTTTATCTCCCTCGTATCCTCGATGGATATGACTTTCATCTGTGGCGGTATGAAGAGGCACAGGGCATTGAGGGATGTTGTTTTTCCCGAGGCCGTACCACCTGCAAGAACAGCCGATGCCCCGTTCTCTATTGCCAGCCAGAAGTATGCCGCTATTTCTGCGGATATGGTATTGAATTCCACAAGGTGACTGGGTGTCAGGGGTTCTTCCCTGAATCTTCTGATTGTGAAGTTGGAACCCATGGACGAGACCTCCCTTGCGAGGCATGCCTGAATCCTGGACCCGTCGGGCATCGTTGCATCCATTAGGGGGCGTGCTATGGATATGTGTCTGCCGCATTTCTGTGCAAGCTGTATAACAAAACTATCAAGTTCCATCTCGCTCCCGAACGATATGTTGGTTTTAAGTGATTCATAATTTCGATGATATATGTAAATCGGGACGTGCGGTGCGTCGCAGGATATATCCTCTATCATTGAGTCATGCATCAGAACATCTATCCTTCCGTAACCCAGAAAATCCCGTATTATGTAATACATCACTTTCTCCTTCGAGGCATCATTCAATGCAATGGAGTAATCCCCGAGTATCCGGTCAACATTTTTCCTGAGATACTCCTTTGCCTCATCATCGCTGAATTCAGTGAGTTCCACGTTCATTGTTTTTATGAGTGTCTCTTTCAGAAATTCAAATATTTTCTTCTCCTCCATGGATAGTGTGGGTTCAAGTATCTCGTAGGTGTACTCATGCTTCACATTATCATAAACTACCCTTATGTACGAAAAAGGTTTTTTGATGGGATGGATTTCAACGACCTCTATGTTCTCGTCCTTCGGAGGCGACAAATCAACAAGTTCTTTGAAATCTCCCATTATCTCGTTCAGTTCCTTTCCGGATTTTAATTCCATCAACCTGCCCCTTGCCTTTGTTTTCTCTTCCATGCGATTGAGATTGATCAATTCTTCCAGTATCTTCTTTCTCGCCGATAGCCTTTTTCCTATGTCAAATCCTTCTACCAACTCTGCTGCCTTTTTCTTTTCCTCCTTTTTCTGAATCGTTATTTCCTTGTTTTCCATTGGAGCACCGGCTATCTTAAACATAAAATCTTCGTATTTATAAGTTATTATTTTTATTTCAATTTCAATCCATATTCCTTATAATTCAATGCGGGCAGAAGCAATTAAAAGCGGAAACATGTTTTCATCCCTCATGGTCGGCAGGGATGAACTGGTCAAAAAACTCAATAATCTCATGGAATCAGAGGTGAGGAAGACGGTCGAGCAGAGAATGGTGGAATTTGAAAATGTGGGCGACAAATTCAGCGAGATGTGCTTCTGCATTCTGACCGCAAACTCATCTGCCTTGATGGGGCTCAAACTCCAGAACAACCTTCGGAACGAGTTCAGGAACTCGGATGAGGGCGAGTTGAGGGAGAAGTTGAAAAGGCATGGGTACCGATTTCCCAACAGGGCAGAGTACATATGCCACAATAGACAATACGAGGACATAGACAAAATTTTATGCTCTTTTTCGGATGGACGAAAGGCAAGGGAGTGGCTTGTTAAAAACGTGAAGGGTTTTGGCTACAAGGAGGCAAGCCATTTTTTGAGGAACATAGGCTACAAGAATGTTGCCATAATAGACAGACACATACTGAGGGTATCGGAAAGGTACGGAATTATAGATGAAATACCAAAAAACCTGAACGGAAAGGCATATCTCGAAATAGAAAAAAATCTGGAAGAGCTGGCGGATGTGATGGGCATAACCCTTGCAGAACTTGATTTGTATCTGTGGTATATGGAAACGGGCAAAATTTTGAAGTAATTCATTGTAATGTCCAGTGATAGGATAAAAAGCAAAGTAATTTCGGGGTTTTTAACCACCCAAAACAGCAAAACATATAAAAATGCGTAAAACTTATGCCAGTTATGCCCATGTTAAGGGAATTGGGGTCAAGGAAAAAAATCTTGGTTTTTATGAATATTGCAGTTATTATCTTCATCATATCTTCCATAACGTACTGGCAACTTTCTGGGCAGCCATCCGACAAAGCAGGGGAAGAGAAAAAGGATATCGATGACCGTATCAGCCCCATGGAAAACCAGGCATTATTCATTCAGGTACTTCGCATACGTAATAGGGGGCTTATGGAGAAAATGCTGAGCTATGGAAACGGATGGAAAGAAACACCCTATTTTTACTATACGATATCGGTTGATGACGAATCAGGAAGTGCGAAGGGAAATATTGGTGAAACGGGAGTGTATACCACCTGGGATACCATGGGGTATGAGAGCACAATGACATTCGATGTGGATGAAGAACGCGAATATTCTGAAGTAACCATCTCAATAGTTGAGGAAGAGCATAATGGTCTACTCGGACACAGCATTGAGGAAGTTGAAAAAGAAAGGATTTCTTTGAAATATAACTACCGAACAGGCCGCTGGACAGGTGATGATTTCTTTATGGACGGAGACGGAATGGGGCACTATTTGGGGAGAGATTATGAAGTATGGTTCAACATTTATCAGGCAGACTATGATCATGATGGCATTCCATACTGGATAGAAAAAAATATCCTTGGAACAGACCCCACTATAGATGACGGTATGTTTGACCCGGATCATGATGGCATTCCAACAGAATGGGAATGGCGCTACGGATATGACCCTTTCACATATAATGATCACGAAAATCTTGACCCCGATATAGACGGCATTGAGAATATTGAGGAATACCAGATGAGAAAATATTTCTCCAATCCCTTCCAGCCCGACATATACATTGAAACAGATGGAATGGAAAAGAAGGGAATCATCGAACTATCGCATGTCTTCTACAAGGAATCCCAGCAGATGATCATTGAAATATTCGCCCGGCACGGAATAAGTGTATACATCGATGATGGATGGAAGGACGGTCCGGTGAACGGCGGCGGGGAGATGCTGCCCCATCAGAAAAATCTGGACGATGTGCTGGGGAAGCAGCTGCTTGCCTTCTATACTCATAATTTTGCCGATGAGAGGAAGGGTATTTTCAGATATGTGGTGGTGGGTTCGCGGGAGGATGGCGGAGGGTTCATCACTCCGGTGAGCTACAACAATTTTGATTCGGTGTATGTAAGCAACGATTTCAACTCAGTTTTCACAAGACTTTCCTTCACCCCAAGAGAATTAAGGGTTATGCTCGCAAAGGCTATTCTGCATGAACTGGGGCATTCCATAGGCCTCATGCCCGTCACCTTCCCGGGAATTGATATAATGAGCAGGCGGGTGGTTGACCGATACCCGAGCATGTCGGATGAGGATTACAATGGTTATGTTGACAACTACTACAGTGTAATGAACTACAAGTACATCTACAACAAACCATATTTCTTCTCAGATGAAACCCATACCTATCTCTTTGATTATTCGGATGGAAGCAATGGGCCACCCTACGACCAGGATGACTGGGCGCACGTGTATCTGCCCACATTTCAGGTGGATGTCATCTCCTACGAGGAACCGTCGGACGGCAACTTTGAGGACTTCGAACTTGTGGATGACTATTCTGGTGTTATTGTTTATGGTTGGGAATTGGATGAAAACCTAACACATAAATATCCTAAAGAATTTGAGAATCTTGCTTTATTAGAGGATATGGAAATAGATGTTCAAGTATTTGTAAAAAAGGAAGCAAATGAAGATGAATACAATTTGAGATTTTATGCAAAACCCAAGGTTGAGCCTGTTTTTGCGGTATATTCTCTGGTTGCAGAGGGGAAGGTGAAAAGCGACGGTACTGTAGAATTCTATTCCCAGCAGGATGTAATTGACTTAATTTCCGGTTGAATGACCCAGATATAGAATGTAAGACAACCCAGGAATGGTCACTTGTCGGTGGCCCAAGCCTGCAGATAGGTGATACCAATAAACCCTCCCTTTCCCTTTAAATTTTAAAACAGGTCCTAGTCCATCCTGTATCTCAGAATACCTGCCACTCCTCCAAAAGCGGTCATTAGAATATTCCCCTCCTCCGTGTCCTTTGATATAATCCGTACATCTGTGGATGACTGCTCTGCCATCTCCGAGTATTCCTCAAGTATATCCTTGTCTTCATCTATTGTAATGGGGCTGTTGCATTCGGGGCATTTGAAGTCATCCGGGTTGTCAACGACTGCCTCCCCCCCGTTGCCGCAGGACGGGCATGAGAATTTTATTTTGTGTTTTCTGAGGGCATCTGACAGTATCAGGGTATCCACGGCTCCTGCTTCCAGTGCATTCCTCACCTCCTTTTCGCCGTATATTGCAAGTCCCTTGTCTCTTCTCACCTCGTCCATGAACCGGTTCATGACCCTTTTTTCCTTTATTATATCCAGTTCCTCCAGGTCATTTGCAGCGTTGTTGACAAGTTCTTTCAATCCGTACTCGTCCGTATATCCTGTGTCATAGATTCCGATTATCTTGTCGGCTATCCGGTAATCGAGGTAGTTCTTGTTGAGGAACATTCTCTTTGTCGGGCCAGGTCCCCCGACGAGAACGCCTTTCAGATTTTCCTTCTCCAAAAACAGTTCCGATGCCTTCTTTCCTGCTTTCACAAACCACTCGTGTGCCGCAATTTCCGTCAGGCGCTCGAATCGGCGCTGCGACTGCCCTCCCCTGCCGTGCTTGCCCGGCACTCTCGATGTCAGATAGGCAGCCATCTCTATCTTTTTTCCGAAGAGAAATCCGATGGTGCATTCCCTTCGGTCTATCAGGAGCAGGCCATAGCTGTCCTTCTCCTCCATCATTTCCTCGAGTGGCTCGAGATAGAACTGTGAGTCGCATCTGTAAAGGTATATCGATATGGGCATGGGCGGCTCGATAACATGTGAGACCATTTTCGTCTGTCCCCCGCCCTTCGAACCCTCGCCGACAAAGAATACCACGCCGTTGGGCGGCGGCGTCTTGAAGTACCGGAGCTGGGACATTATGGATTCTATTGCCGAGAGGACGTTTTTTCTCGTCTGTTTGGATTTTATGTTGGATGATTGCGAGTATTCATCCCTCAGATACGCAACAACGTCTGAAATCTGTTTGTCGGGCGGGATGTAAAGGGTTATAAGTTCGGTATGCTGTCCCTTTATGCCCTTGAGCTCTTCGAGTTTGCGTTTGAATTTGTATTTTTCCGCAGCCGGCAGGCTTTCCATGCCAGAGAATAATACCCTTTGTTTTTAAAGTTTGGGAAAACATTCAATTCGTGCGGGTTTGTTAAAAAAAATTTTAATATGTTTAAAATCTGATTTAAGAGAAATAATTTAATATCCTATGCAATACAAATGTTGTGACAGATACAATCTCCTTCGAGGATTATATCAAGGAATTTAATTACAGGATGGAGAGGTACATCCCTTCGAAACCGTGGACGCCGGCCGATGAAGCGCTTTACGGGCCGGACAATCTGTTCGAGGTGCCGCCAAAGGAAGCAGAGAAGATGAGATTCAAGGCGATAAAGTATGCCTTCAACCATCACTACGAGAACAACTCCTTTTACAAAAACTTCTGCAAGGACAGCAACATATCCCCCGACGACATCAAGACCAGCGACGACCTCCCGAAGATACCCCTCATACCGGATAAATTTTTCAAGGACTACCCTCCTGGAAAGGATTTTGCTTCATGGCTGAACGGTTTGTTCACCGGAGACATGCCCGAAGTTACCATAAACAAGAAGAATCCGTCATACGACGATGTCATAAACGCCTTCAATGAAAAGGGTCTCGAGATTTCCTACAGCAGCGGTACAAGCGGCAGGCACACGTTCATCCCCAGGGACAGAAAGACATACTATGCATCCGAATACGCGCTGGCAAAGACGGCAATAACAATGTTATATCCTTTCTGGGAATACGATATGGATGGCTATCTGATGATGCCCGACCCTCATAAAACAAATGTCTATGCAGGCAAGGTCTGTGCCATGTACTTCGATGCGATAGATAGCGTTAGGGTGGCGATTGACCGCGACATACCCGCCGATTTGATAAAGGAGGCGATGGGAACGGGGATAAAGAGTTCCCTTCTGAAATTTGCATTGAACCGCGGGAGCAAGAAGATGGTGGACAAAATGGTAAAATGGCTGAAGGAGATGGACAGGAAGGGAAAGAAGATGTCCATGATAGGTCTGCCGTTCATACTCCATTTCGTTATGAACCGCCTGGAGGAGGAGGGCGAATCATTCGATTTCGGGGAAAACGGAGCGGTCGTGACAGGTGGCGGATGGAAAATATATGAAAATGAACGTATGCCCGTCGAAAAGTTCAGGAAGAGGGTCAATGACGTGCTCGGTATACCGGAAGAAAATTGCCTTGATGCATACGGCATGGTTGAAGGCAACGTGTGGATGGTGCAGTGTCCCGAGGGGCATTATCTCCATATTCCATATTCCTACTTCCAGCCTCTCATACTTAACGATGAATACGAGCCGGTTGACTACGGCGAATGGGGAAGGTTTGCGTTCCTTGACCCCATGGCGTCAAGTTATCCCGGCTTCATAATGTCTGGAGACAAGGTTAGAATGCTGGAGCATTGTCCAGTGTGCGACCGCCCCGGTCCCGTCCTTGAGCCGGAAATAAAAAGGGTTCACGGGGAGGAGATGAGGGGGTGCGCCGAGGAAATGCGACATGTCCTGTCAATGGATTTGGGTAAGTAAGATGACATCCTTAAGGGAAATGAAGGATAAGGAATACATTCCGCAGCGAATGTACATAAAGCTGATGGTGGGCGGCGCTCTTTCGCTCAGCAAGACCCTTATCACGAGCATAAGGGATTTGAAGAAGGTAAGGAGAATAAATCCCAACGAGGAAAGATATGTACGTCCCCCGAGAAGGTATGAACTTCCCGAATACAGGGAGGGGATGGAATACTGCAAGTCTGACGAGAAGTATCTCCGTCCCACCCGTTACTGCAATCCTCGCGCTCCCGAGGTCATAGCGCTTGCCAACGAACTGGGAGCATACGAGAAATCGGACTACGAGTTTGCCGAGGCTGCCTTCGAGTTCGTCAAGAGAAACATGACACTCGAGATGATTCCGATGGATGGTGTCGAGGATACCATAAGAAGGGGAACGGGCACGTGTTTTCACCAGATATCTGTTTTCATAGCGCTGTGCAGGGCTGCGGGCATAAGGGCACGCTACAAGATGTTTGCGATGAACATGATAAAGGCATGGTACGATTCAACGGTGAACGTTGACCCGCTGGTGAAGAAGTGGTACGATTCAATGGGCTACTTCATGATAGAGGGCGAGGGGGAAGCATATATCGACGGCGAGTGGGTCGTTGCCCATGTGGGTCCGACATCCGAACGGCAGGCTGCGGGGGGCGTGCCCATCACCAAATTCGGCGAGGATTCGCTTGGCAAGTGGTTCTTTGCGGTTCCCGGCACCATAATGCACATGGAATCCATACCATATGGTCTGGGCGGCGCAACGAAATTCCTCAAAATAATAGCCCCAGCTTCCATGGAGAGAATAAATACGAGCATACTCCATCAGATAGAGATGGGGAAGAAGATAATGGAGGAAGCCGGCGGCGAGAAGGCATACGACAGAAAAATCAGAAGGAAGATTCCCAAGACCCCGAAAATAGAAATCCCGGTGGCGGGAAATGCAGTGTAGAAATTTCACGATGCGGCGGCGTAAGGTCGATTAAGATAAGACAGCCGTGAAACGTATCGGAAGGCTGGGAGATGGAGATTACGTAATCGGGTAGCTTGTAGCACGGATAGGGGAAAAGGAATGAAAATACAGCATAAAGTGACAAATTAGATTACATTTTCCGAATTCCTGACTTCCATGATTTGCCCGGAGATATTTTCAACCCAGCGGTTGATTGACTTATTTTCTCTCGATTTCCCGATTTACCAGCCCCTTTCCTGCAATCGTTCTCCCTCTGGCAATTCCTCTATTGCCTTGCCGGTCATCGCCTTGCCAAGTCCTCCGGATATCTCCGCCAGCACCGCCGGGTCATCGAAGTGGGCAACCGCATCCACGATTGCCTTTGCCATCTTCGGCGGATTGGATGATTTGAATATGCCCGAGCCGACAAACACTCCGTCATTTCCGAGCTGCATCATCAGCGCTGCGTCTGCGGGAGTTGCTATTCCTCCTGCTGCGAAATCGACAACTGGAAGGCGCTGTCTCTTGGCGGTATCCTTCACGAGTTCGAAGGGTGCCTCTATCTTCCTTGCAACCTCCATGAGTTCGTTGTCATCCTTCTCCTTGAGTTCCCGTATCTGGCCCAGAATGGCACGTCGGTGGCGGACGGCCTCGATTATGTTGCCCGTGCCAGCCTCACCCTTTGTACGTATCATCGCCGCCCCTTCATGAATTCTTCTCAGTGCCTCTCCCAGGTCGCGGGCGCCGCACACAAACGGTGTCTTGAAGTCGTATTTCCATATGTGGTTGAACGGGTCGGCAGGTGTCAGCACCTCGCTCTCGTCTATCATGTCAACCCCTATGCTCTCGAGTATCCTTGCCTCGGCGATGTGCCCTATCCTGCATTTTGCCATCACGGGAATTGAAACGGCATCCATAATGTCCTGTATGATTTTCGGGTCGGCCATTCTCGCAACGCCGCCGGCAGCGCGTATGTCTGCAGGCACTCTCTCAAGGGCCATGACAGCCACCGCCCCCGCCTCCTCCGCCGTGATTGCCTGCTTCGGCGTCGTGACGTCCATGATTACGCCCCCCTTCTGCATCTTGGCAAATCCGCGCTTAACAAGCTCGGTACCGTACATCAATCCTTCCAAATCAAGATCTACTGGCATGGGTGAATATAGTGGGCGTGCATTATAAATTTTGTGGGAAATTCGGAATGGCGTTACATCATTCCCTTGATTGCGGCTATGCACC
>CAZOAF010000007.1:0-14856 GCA_964577775.1 uncultured Thermoplasmatales archaeon
TCAACTCTTTAAAATTCGAGGATTAAATTTTCTTTTTGGGGTGAAGCACTTTTTCCTTTTTAAAAAGAAAAAGGGTTCCAGCACAAAAATTATAACCAACAATCGCATTAATATCCGATTAACATGAAGAGAAAAATAGTAGGTATATTGGTCGTAGCCATATTTGTTATGAGTGCTTTTGTGGGAATAGCAGGCAATACAAATATGCGTGATATGTCATGGAAAAATACAAATGCGGGCGAGGCAAGTCACGTTTCGTTGAAGAGAATCGATGAAACATTTTCCGCTCCCGAAATATCGTCAAAGGACGGGTACGTCCTGGTATCTGTCGACAGCACCATGAGCGATGTAAAGCCAGGGTATCCCATCATGCCCTACGAATCGAAGACGCTCACCTTCCCGTTCGGAACAAAGATTGAAAGCATAGAAGTCAATGTGGGAGATGTAAAAACGATTCATCTGGACAAGAAGATAGCGCCTGCCCCCGAGCCGGTGACCATGAACGGCGCCGAGCCCAAGGCAGCACAGGAGGGTGAAATATATCAGAGCGACAGTGCATACCCGTCGAACTGGGCCGAGTGGCATACCGGAGCAGGAATGGTGAATGGAGAACATGTCACGTTGCTTTCGATACACTCATTCCCGGCGCGCTACACGCCTGCCACAAACGAGTTGCAGTATGTCGATGATGTTAGCATAGTGGTGAAATACACACCTCCTTCAAAACCGCTACTCACGAATGATGTGTACGATTTGATAATAATAGCGCCCTCTGAGTTCAGCGATGCGCTGCAGCCACTTGTCGAGCACAAGGAAAGCCATGGTGTGAGGACCCTGCTGGTTACCACAGACGAGATATATGGCGGAAGTTACTTTACCGTGCAGGGAAGGGACGATGCGGAGAAAATCAAGTATTTCATCAAGGACAGCATAGAGGAGTGGGGTGTGAAGTATGTGATGCTGGTCGGCGGGCTGACATCCCTTATATCTGGTCAGGAATGGCACATACCCGTGGTTTACGTTCACAATGATGACGGTTCCGAGCCGCAGTATATAAGCGACCTCTACTATGCGGACATATACGATGCAGACGGCAACTTCAGCAGCTGGGATACAAACGGAAACGGCAAATATGGAGAATGGCGTTTCGGCGGCAAGGACGATATAGACGGTTATCCGGACGTTTATGTCGGCAGGCTTGCATGCAGGAATGTGAACGAAGTCAATACGGTCGTTAACAAGATAATAACTTACGAGAGTGGAGCAGCAGACCCATCGTGGTTCAAGAGGCTGATACTCGCCGGCGGTGACACATTCAACGATATCGATGGATATAATTATCTCGAGGGCGAGGTTGCAACGCAGCAGACAGCCGATTATCTGAGCGACAAGGGATTCGAGCCCGTGAAACTCTGGTGGTCGGATGGAAACCTCAAGCAGTCAAACGTTGTGAGCGAGATAGGTAATGGTGCGGGATTCCTTCATTTCTCAGGACATGGAAGCCCTGGTATGTGGATGGCAAAGGACTTCACGGATGACCCGCACGGCAAATACGTTCTCGGACTGGATGTTTACCATATGCCCCTGCTTTCCAATGAAGGGAAATGGCCCGTGACAGTCATAGGCGGGTGTCACAACAGCATGTTCAACGCCACATTCGTGGATAGTACACTGGGCTGCATAAATTCCCTTCTGGGAGGAAGTCTCACATGGTACTGGATGCCCATACCCGAGAGCTTCGGATGGTGGATTGTGAAGGCAAAGGGCGGTGCAATAGCAAGCTTCGGATGCACGGGTCTGGGTTACGGAACCATCGGGGACAGCAACGACGACGGCATCCCTGACTGCGTACAGTACCTTCTGGGCTGGCTTGAGGTCCACTTCTTCGAGCAGTACGGACAGAAAGATGTCGATATACTTGGCGAGATGTGGGGAAATGCAATTACCGGATACAACAACCTATTTCCGCCAATGGACGACAAGACAGACCTCAAGACCATAGAGGAGTGGGCGTTCCTCGGAGACCCGTCCCTCAAAGTAGGAGGATATCCCTCCTAATCCCTCTTTTTCTTTTTTTATGTCATTGATATTTTTCCTTTTGACTGCAATTCTAATTTCCCTGTCAGGGGTTATGATGCCCGGTCCTGTGCTTGCCTCCACAATTGTTGAGGGATACCGGGACAGATATGCAGGGGTAAAAATTGCTGTCGGTCATGCCTTCATAGAATTTCCCCTGATGTTTCTCATATTTTTCGGGGCGGGCTATCTGTTCACGTCCCGGCTGGCAAAGGCAGCCATAGGGGCAGGGGGTGGCATCCTGCTCCTGTTTCTCGGCTGGAAAATGATAATATACGCAAGAAGTGGCAAGGAAGAAAAACCGGTATTGCGCAACCCGTGGATTCTCGGGATAGTTGTATCTGCATCCAGTCCCTACTTCTTTCTCTGGTGGGCAACGGTTGGTGCATCTCTCATTGTAAAGGCAATCGAGATAAGCCTGCTGGCATTCATATTGTTTACATTTGTTCACTGGTTATGCGACCTTGCATGGCTATCCTTCGCTTCATTCACCACTTTCAAATCAAAGAAATTCTGGGGCGGAAAAACCAGAGCCGTGATTCTGTCAATATGTGGTGTTGTGATGATATCGTTCGGAGTGTATTTCCTTGCAACCGCAGCGATTTCCATCTGATTGGTGTTGTTTCAATACCCTATCCATAGGTAACAAAACACCCGTCAACATCCTTCCAGTCCTCCTCCCAGTTATTTCCTGCATCGGTTGACGTATAGAAACTGCCGGCTCCGTACATATCCCCGCCGCTTGCCGCCCATCCCGTTCCCCATCCCTCGGATGAACCCCTGCAGATTATGTAGTATGTTTCCCCCGGGGTTACGGCTACAGGTGAAAATCCGAAGAGTTTCCATACCGTATCCCACCCGGTCTCCTCTATGTTCTTCTCCGCCTCGGCCAGATCTGGTCCGTCAAGGCTTTCCCTTATTGATACTGTCAGATTCCTTCCGGAATCCCATGCAGCCACACACAGTTCGACCTCGGAAATGCTGTTTACGGACGGCACGAATGATTGTGCACACCATCTCGTATCGTTCACAAGGAAAAGCCAGTTCTGGTTAACCTGCCTCTGGTCAACAGTATGGTGGTCCGCCATTGTCACGGCAAGTTCATCAGACCACTCGCTTTCGGCACCTTTCTCATCCGATGCCATGGCCCTGATGTTGTATGTTCCCTCATTGTTCCACGAATGCGATATGCTCACAATCTCGCCCGCATGGTACAGTGGTGTCCATTCCTGGCTCCCGTCCCCCCAGTCAACCAGATATTTTATGTTGTCCCCCTCGGGGTCCGATGACAGCACACGATATGTGTATGTGGTATTTGTCTTTCCTATATCCTGTCCATCGGGAATTTCCGGCCGGGATGGAGGCATTTCCTTTTCCGTAAGAACGAGCTCTCCCGGATAATCATCGAAAATCTGGGGGCGCATGCCCGTATCCCTTTCGATTATGGGCTTTGCGTAGTTGAAAGCCTCCTCCAGCGAGCACAGCCCGTCGCCGTTGGAATCCCCGTATCCTTGAAGGCCTCTTATGATGTAATTGGAGAAGTAAGAACCGTATGATGTCTCGGTCTCCGGCACGGACGTTATTATTACGCGGTTTCTACCCTGAAGTTCGCCTGCAAATTCCTTTGCCCAGTCCTCGGAGGCTGCCTTCGAGTATGACCAGTTGTCATTGAACCCGCCGCTGTGACAGCTGTCAACAATAAGTCCTATGCCCTTGGATTCAAGCCGGTTCAGGAAAAAATTGATTTCATCGTCTGTGAGTATTGCAAACGGATTTGCAAGCGGCTCCCAGCTCCATGGGCTCGGAAAGGGAAGGAAGCCGCGATATGTTGCCAGCGCCTCGTCCATTCCGTCTGCCTCGTCAAATGGCGGCAGGTCGAAAATAATCGGAAATCCGTGTGTTGTGAGATAAACTAGCGAGATATCATTCTCGTCCTCCATCTCATCCAGCCATCTGAATCCGTTGATTATATTGGATACGGTGGCATTCTCGCCCTCTATAACCTTTATGTGGCTTTCGTCCCAGTTTGATGAAACGGGCAGCATCTTCTGGAGATTCTCGGATTCCACGAGCATGCTCGGTCTGTCCATGTCGGGATTGTTGGCATACACTCCAACAGCCACTATAAGTGCCCAGTATTCCGTTTCATTGTCTGGCAGGTTTCCCTGAAATTCCGCCGGGGACATACTGTCATTTTCTCCCCCAATACCAGAAACCTCTTCGTTCCCCCCGTAGTTTATTACGGAAGTATTTGTGGGCATCATCAAAAAAACGGAAAGTGAAATGCCTATTGTGATTATCCATATCTTCTTCATCTTCATATGATGAGATGAAAAATTTGTATTTAACGTTTGTCCGGCTTTTTCAAAACCGTCAGTTTTAATAAATCCTTGGTAATTCAAGAGGGATGAAAGCCGGCAAGAGTGATGACTTCGACGAGTGGTACAACGAGGTTGTTGAGGAAGCGGATTTGTGCGACAAGCGATATCCCGTGAAGGGAATGAACATCTGGAAGCCCTACGGCTGGGAAATCCAGCAGAACATAGATGCGATTATACGCGACGAGATGAGGGGCACGGGACATAAGGAAGTTTGCTTTCCGCTTCTCGTTCCGGAAAGTCTGTTCCAGAAGGAGGCGGACCACATAAAGGGGTTCGGCTCGGAGGTTTTCTGGGTCACCCATGCAGGGGAGAGGGAACTCGAGGAGCGCCTTCTCCTGAGGCCGACATCGGAAACTGCATTGTACCACATATTCTCTCTCTGGATTCGCTCCCACGCCGACCTGCCGCTGAAGACGTTCCAGATAGTCAATACATTCCGATACGAGACGAAGATGACCAAGGCATTCATAAGGGTCAGGGAGATACATTTCTTCGAGGCGCATACCTGCCACACGGATTTCGAGGATGCGGAACGACAGGTGATGGAGGACGTTGAAATTGCCGGCAGATTCCTGGACAGGTTGAGCCTTCCCTATATCATAAGCAGGAGACCGGACTGGGACAAGTTTGCGGGAGCGTATTACTCTCTCGGAATAGACGTTCTCATGCCCTCGGGGAGAGTCCTTCAGGTGGCTTCCATACACCAGTACAGGGACAATTTTTCGATACCGTTCGACATAAAGTACGAGGACGAGAACGGCGAGCACAGATACTGCCACCAGACAACGTACGGCATGTCCGAAAGGGTACTCGGGGCGATGGTCGGAATGCACGGCGATGACAGGGGAATTGCCCTTCCCTCATCCGTTGCTCCGATTCAAACTGTCATAGTTCCGATAATATTCAAGGGGAAGGAAGCGGCGGTGATGGAGGAGTGCAAGTCCGTGAAGGAAGAACTGGAGAGAATCGGGTTGAGCGTCCACATTGATGCGAGAGAAAAGACACCCGGCAACAAATTCTACGACTGGGAACTCAAGGGTGTGCCCTTGCGCATAGAGATAGGGCCGAGGGATGTGGAGAAGGGGGTTGTTACCGTTGTAACAAGGGACGGGATGAAGAAGGAGGTGGGAAGGGGCAATCTGGAAAGCATAGTCGATGAGATAAAACTCTTCGACCGCAGAATGATGGAAAATGCCAAAAAATTTCTGGACGACAGCATCCATACTCTCGAGGGGCTGGAGGAGGTAGATGGCATAGTGGAGATTCCATGGTGCGGAAGCGAGGAGTGCGGACTCAAGATGGAGGAAGAAACGGAGATGAAATCCCTCGGTACACCGTTTCCCGAGAAAGAATGCAGCGGAAAATGTGCGATATGCGGGAACGGGGCAAAGCAGTATCTGCGTCTTGCTAGGAGTTACTGATTTTCTCCTTCAATTTCTTTATTGTCCCCGAAGTGCATACGGTTCTTACCGAAAATTTTCCTTTCGTATCCAGGGAGTTCAACATATCCACCACATCTTCCCTCCTGCGATGCATGCACCTCACTATTCCGTAACCGTCTTCGTAAACCGTTAGCCACGGAACATCATCATCGTATTTTTTCCGATATGTGTTGTTGATTGCGTGGATAACATCTGTTCTTGTTGCCTTCCCTTCAACCGAAAATAATATATACCTCTTCCTTCCGACCTTATCCTTTATCATTCTCAGAGTTCCCCGAACTCCTCCTGAAGGTCGATGACAAGTTCACGGAGCATATCCTCGAATAATGTGTTCCTGTATTCCCTCGTTCCTGCCTGGGTGTGCGCCCTGGCTATGAATTCGCTCCCCTCCTTCACTATCTCTATACGACATAACTCTTCTTCCACCGTGACCATATTCTCACTGGTATATCAAATGTATATTTATTATTTTTGCATTCGTCAGTTTTCACTGAGGTATCTCTCCACTATCTCTATGGCGCACAGCTTTCCGCACATGGAACACGCCTTCGGGTCCTCCGTCGGCTTCCTCCTCTTTCTGTATTCCTTCGCCTTTTCCGGGTCTATGCACGAGCTGAACATCTTCTTCCAGTCGAGTTCGTGTCGTGCCCTCGAAAACTCGGTGTCAACATCGTAGTCAATTCCCCTTGCTATATCCGCTGCATGTGCCGCGATTCTCGACGCTATGACGCCCTCCTTCACATCATCCACATCCGGCAGCGAGAGGTGCTCGGCAGGCGTCACGTAGCACAAAAAGTCGGCGCCGTAATAGCCCGCCATCGCCCCCCCAATTGCCCCGACTATGTGGTCGTATCCCGGGGCTATATCGGTCACAAGAGGACCGAGCACGAAGTAAGGCGCTTCCTTTGTGATCCTCTTCATGACCATTATGTTCGGCTCTATGTCCGGCATGGGCATATGGCCCGGCCCTTCGACCATGGTCTGCACGCCTGCTTCCCTCGCCCTTTCCACCAGCTCCCCTATGATGAGCAATTCCTGGAATTTCGCCCGGTCATTCGAATCGTAAAGCCCGCCGGAGCGCATTCCGTCGCCCAGACTGAGCGTCATGTCGTACTCGCCGGCTATCTCGAGAAGGTAGTCGAATTCCTTGTAAATGGGATTTTCCTCCCCGTTGTGGAGAATCCATGCCATGTGGAACGCCCCGCCTCTCGAAACCATGGGTATGAGGCGATGCTGCCGTTTCAGCCGCTCCACGCTTTCCTTCGTCACTCCCACGTGTGATACCGCGAAATCCACCCCCTGCCTGGCCTGATTCCTGAAGGAGTTGAATATGTCGTCCGATGTCATGTCGACAATCGCCCCTCTCCTGTCTATGGCATCTATGCCTGCCTGGTACACGGGCACCGTACCGAACGGGACATCGACGATTTTGAGAAGTTCCGTCCTTATCTCGTCAAGGTCGCCTCCGGTGGACAGATCCATAACCGCATGCGCGCCGGCCGCAAGCGAGACCCTTGCCTTCTCCTTCTCCTCCTCGAGGTTGCAGTATTCCATGGACGTTCCTATGTTTGCATTGACCTTAACCCTCATCCCCTTGCCTATGCCAATCGACCTCGGGGAATGTGCTGGATTGTGAGGTATGACTATGCTGCCCTTTGCCACCCGCCGCCTGATGACCTCCGGCTCCATGCCCTCCGCTGCTGCAACCTCCCTTATCTCATCGGTGATGATACCCTTCTGGGCATCCTGCATTATTGTCATCGGTTTGAGTAAATTCACTGCCTTCTAATAGTTTTCGCCCCTCCGGCGGTTCCGGCGATGACCATGGTCGCCAGTCCCACAAAAAGACCGTTTTCCACCACGCCCGGGATGCCGTTCAGCATGCGTTCCATTTCCTCCAGGTCATCAATGCTCCCGTACCCGCAGTCAAGAATGTAGTTCCCGTTGTCGGTAACGAATTCCCTCCTTGCCGGTTCCAGTCCCATGGATTCGAGTTTTCTGGCAACACTCTTCCACCCGAACTTCACGACCTCGACAGGCAGGGGAAATGAAAATCTGTCCGTGATTTTGGATTCGTCAACAACAATTATCTCCTCCCTCGAGCAGCTTGCCACCATCTTCTCCCTGAGCAATGCCCCGCCGCCGCCCTTTATGAGATTCAAATCCCCGTCAACCTGGTCCGCGCCGTCTATCGTCAGATCTATGTCATGCTCGTCTATTGTGGAAAGGGGTATGCCCGCCTTTCTTGCCAGTTGCTCGGTTTCCAGTGATGTCGGGATTCCCACTATGTCCAGCCCTTCCTTGACCATCTCCCCGAGTTTTTCGACGGCATATCTCGCCGTGGAGCCGGTTCCGAGCCCGACCACCATGCCGTCCCTGACATACTCCGCTGCACGATGGGCGGCAATCCGCTTGAGTTCCTCCATGATTGTAAAGGGGGATTTTTATAAAAAGATTTAGAGGGGTGCCATCAGCATGACGAACAGCACGGCACCTGCCGCCATGAGCGCAAGCCACACATCAACCCTCCACCTGAAAACCTTCGTCCCGTCCAGAGGTCCGAAGGGCAGGAGGTTGAACAGTGCAAGGAACGCATTTATGTATGCCACGAAATAGGCAACCGATGCGATGGTTCCCCCGGTGGCAAATCCGACGGCTGAAAAGATGACGGAAATTATGATGTTTGTTGCGGGCCCCGCGGCGGATATCCTTCCGCTCTCCTCCCTGCTTGGCCTTCCCCATATCTGGACCGCTCCCGGGGCTGCGAAAACGATTCCAACGGTAACCCCGAGGGCGAGGGCGAGGAGCAAACCCTGGGGAAACATGCGGAATTCTGACCAGTACCCGTATTTCTGCCCCATGTACTTGTGCGCCGTTTCGTGGCAGAAGAATGCTGTGGCTATCGCGAGAAACGAGAGGGGCATCATCCTCACGGCGGAAGCAATGTTCTTGAGCGGCGGATAGGGAACAAAAACAAACGAGAATGCAACTGTTAGTGTCGCCATTGCAATGAGTATGTGGATTATCTCCGTCCTGCTGAATTTTATGCCGTGCCCGCCGCCGTAGTAATCATTGCCCCCGTAGCCTGCAGATGTGCCGGGTATGTCGTGAAATGAGTAGTATATCTTTCTCCCGTCCATGGTGTGTAAACCCCCCGTGTTTATCAATTTTTTCCAAGGTTGTACAGCTTCAGCGCATTCTCCAGCATGCAGGCAATCGTAACGGGCCCCACGCCGCCGGGCACGGGTGTCACCATCCCTGCCTTCCCCTTCACCGAATCGAAATCGACATCCCCGTATACGCCGCCGCCCTCCTTGGTTATTCCCACGTCAATAACGGCGCTTCCCTCCCTGATGTGCTCGCCCGTTATGAGCCCCCTGACGCCCGCACCCGTGACGATGATATCCGCCCCGCGCGTGTAATCCGCGAGTTTCTTCGTGTACACATGGCAGACGGAGACGGTGGCATTCCTGTTGAGCATCATGGCCGCAAGCGGCTTCCCGACTATGTTGCTGTGATTCACTATGACAACATCCTTTCCCTTCACGTCAATCCCTTCATGTTCGAGTATGCGCATCACCGCAAGGGGCGTGCACGGAACGATTACCTCATTGTTCAGCATGGTCATTCCTATGTTGAACGGATTTACCCCTTCCACATCCTTCGAAGGGTCGATTGCTCTTGCAACATCGCTGTAATCCGTACCGGGCACCGGAAGCTGGACCATTATTCCGTCCACATCCCCGGCATCATTCAATTTCCCTATCTCTTTCAATATTTCATCCCCTGTAGAGTCACCGGGAAATCTCAGGGTTTCCGATTCGAAGCCAACCCTCGCACATGCCCTCTCCTTCAGTTTCGCGTATAGTTCCGACTCCTCGTTTCCTTCCACCAGAACGGTTACAATCTTCGGGCTGCCGGATTTGTTTTTTCTTATTTCATCCTCTATTTCCCGTGCAATGGCTCTTCCGTCCACAATGTGCATGCGTAATGAAATGTGGCTAAATAAAAATAGTTTTGTATCGGCTCAGGCAGGGTACATTATGTGCAGGACGGTAATCACCGCTGCGGTTGCCACTCCCATGACTATGACCCATCTCGGGTCTATTTTCACTCCTGTCTTCTCCTCTTCGAAGTAACGTATTAAACCTGCGGCAGACTGAAATCCCGTGTTCTTCTTCTGCTTTGCCATGAAAACAAAATATCCGTTCCCGTATTTATACGTTTTTATCGGTGCCGGCAGCTCAAAATTTTTCGAAGGTTTTAAGTATCACCACGGAAAATACATTATGTACAGGGAAGGGGAAACCGAGGCCGGGGTAGAGAGCTATTTTAATACGCCTACCTCAGGTTCCCCCCAATCTGTTATTTTTGGCAAATCCTAGGCGTACTCCCCACATAACATATGGACTTCAGACATATAAAATTAATGGGAAAGGGTTAAAAATTATTCTATTCTCGCTGTGCCTATCACATCAATTATGCTCCTGTAACCATGCCCCTCCAGCCACTCCCTGAGTTCTTTGCATATCTCCCCGAAAATATTCTCGCCGCGGTAGTATATTCCGCTTCCTATCTGCACCGCGGAGGCGCCTGCCATCATGTATTCGAGAACGTCATGTGTCGCGGTTATGCCCCCCACACCTATCACCGGCACGTCCATCGCCCCCGCCAGTTCGTACACGCATCTCACGCCTATCGGTTTTATCGCGGGACCGGAATAGCCGCCGACAATGTTTGCAAGTATGGGCATACCTGTCTCGACATCTATTGCCATCGCCCTCACCGTATTTATCGCAACGATTGCGTCCGCCCCGCCCGCCTCCGCCTCCGCCGCCCTTTCCATGATATTCTCGGAGCCGAGTTTCACGAAAACGGGAATGTCCACGCTTTCTTTGACAGCCCTGACCGTTTTGCGTATTTCCCCGGTGGGAAAGCCAGCCCCGTACCCGCCGGCGTGGGGGCAGCTCATGTTCATCTCTATCGCCTTCACCTTTCCCTCGAATTTTTCCGCCACCGCTGCAAATTCCTTTTCATCCCTTCCGAATATGCTGCCTATAACGTTCTCGATGCCGATTTTCTCCAGTTCTTTCGCGTAGCAGTCCGCCCCGGGATTGGGCAGCCCCATTGCATTGAGAATTCCGTGTTCCATCTCGACCACTGAAGGGTTTCCGTATCCTTTCCTCCCTTCCATCCCCACGGATTTTGTAACAACCGCTCCTGCCTCGCCGAACCGCTCCATGCTCTCCCGTGTCATGTCGAGTATGCCGGAAGCAAGCATCAGGGGGTTCTTCATTTTTAACGTCCCCACGGATGTTTCAAGGCACATAGTTTTTAAATGCGGTTCCGTATTTAAAACAATGGCAAAATATTTGAAAACCGAATGGTGCGGCGTTTTTCTTCTGGACGATAACGGTGTGGCCGACATGAAGCTGTTTCCCAGGGATGCGGGCGAGATTGCGAGAAGGTTGCTCGTGGTAGAAAAGGGGGGGATACTGGAGGAGGAGAAGGCATTCATGGAGCAGAAGCCCCTCACCGATGACAGGAGACTCGGGGCACTGTACCCGATGTGCGAGAAGGTTCCCGAAATCGAGATAAACTGCGAGGAGCACGGATACGGAAAGGAACTTCTGAGAGATGCATCGTTAATCCTTGCAAAGCAGATGGTACAGGAGGAGCACGGAAAGAGGGAGAGAAGGATTTCACAGGCAATATATTCAATCGACGATTTGCTGAGGGCAATGAACATACTTAACGAGAGGATGTACGAGTGGTACGGGTACTTTTCGGAGGGAAAGCCGTCGAGAAAAAATCTGGCGGGTTTCGTTGCCGGCGAGTGGAACATGGGGGGCAGCGGCGTACTCGACGTCGAGGAGGAGAAATCGCTCAAAATGCTGGCATCCGCGATAACCTCCATGCACGATGCATATTCCTCAACGGAAAATTATGTGAGGGATGCAATGGCAAGCATGGCGCCCAATCTGAGCGGGCTCGTGGGGGAGGCGATTGCCGCCCGTTTGATTGCATCCGCCGGCGGCCTGGACCGCCTTGCAATAATGCCGTCCGGTACGATACAGGTTCTCGGGGCGGAGAAAGCGCTGTTCCGGCACATCAAGGAGGGAACTCCCCCTCCGAAGCACGGCGTAATATTCCAGCACGAGCTGATAAACCGTGCACCGAAGAAGTACAGGGGAAGAATAGCCCGTGTCATGGCCGCGGAGATTGCCATAGCCGCAAGGGCGGACGTATTCACGAAAAGGAACATAGTCGATGAGTTGAGAAAAGACATGGAGGAACGTATAAGGGAGATAAGGGGGAAGTAAATCCTGAAGGCAATCGAAGATTATTTTTATTGCTTCCCGATGCAGTATTGATGAAATTTGCTGCTCTTGCGCTGTTTGTATTGTTGCTGCTGCCGTCATTCTCGTCTGCGGTTTCACCTCCCGTGCAATTCTCGAGCGATTACGTTCCCGCGGTTTCGGAGAGTGCTGTCCATTACGGAAAGGGCTACAGATACAACGTGCAGGGGCTAATATACGTTCACATAGAGGGTGATGCATACGAGCGCGGCTACCAGCACGGTTATCTCCTTTATCCCGAGATTATGGACATGATGTACCGCTGGAGCAACGTGATCCACAACTGTCCGATATTTTTGAAATATGTCCATCTTAACGAGTCTTCTCCCAGGTACGAGAAGATCTCCGGCATATGGTGGAACTACTGCAGGAACAAGGCGATGAGCGTATTCTGGGACAAATATCCTGCGGAATATAAGTCCGAGATAAAGGGAATAGCGGATGCCGTGGCGGAACGCGGGGGCGAGATGTTCGGCGAGAAGGTTACCTACGAGGATATACTGACGCTGAACGAGATGTACGAACTCATGTCCATGCTTGTCAATCCGGTAAAAAGCCTTCACCCCCTCAAGACACTGTTTTACGACCTGCTGGGAGCAGCCCCGGAACTGAATAACAAGGAGGACGAATTCGTATTTTCAATCATAAGTTTACCGCCAACGCATCACTGCGACGGGTTCATCGCCACGGGAGACGCCACGACGGAGGGGCAGGTTGTCGCCACGGATTCCGTGTGGTGCGGGGGGTGGTGGTACACGTATTACATAGCACAGAGATGGAACGTCATACTGGACATAGCTCCGTCTCAGGGCAACCGCATAATAATCGGTACATCTCCCGGTTACATATGGAGTGATGAGGATTACTGGCAGAACGACAGGGGAATGATTCTCATAGAGACAACGTGTCCCCAGGGGCTGTGGAAGGCGGACGGCACGCCCCTTGCGATACGGACAAGGACTGCAATGCAGTACGGTGAGAACATAGATGATATCATAGATTACATGAGAACCGACAGCAACGGGCTCATGAATGCGGTATGGTTGATAGGGGACACGAAAAGCGGGGAGATTGCACGTTTTGAACTGGGGCTGTATGCAAGTGCAGTATGGCGCACAAAGGACGGTTTTTACTGGTCTGCAAACAATCCGATGGACCCCTCGGTGAGGAAGGAGCAGCTGAGATTCGAGAGCATAAAGGGTGCGCTGTTCAGGGTTGTGAGCATGCTTCTCAATACGTCGGGATATGAATATTACACGTTGAGATACTTCCCCTCCGACAGGGATATAGCGTTCGAGGAATTCGGAAAGGAAAATTACGGAAGTATGGATGTGGATGCAATAAAGGAACTCATGTCAAATCCGCCCATCACGGATTTTTCCACCGACTGCAAGATTACGGACAGCAATCTCATCTCCGATAATGCGCTCTGGGCTTTCTGGGGCAATCCTCACGGAGAGACATGGAATACCTCCTCGTTGAAACCGAATCTGAGGGGTGTTGTGGACGTTCCTCCTGCTGGATGGGTGAACATATATGGCATGTCATCAGATTCTCCCCGGTTCGTTTACCAGCCCATTTTCCCTGCCGGCGGCGCTGACGTGTTGTGGGACTACGACACGGAGGGCGGCAATTGTGAAAGTGCATCCGGCGTTGCCGGGGACGGGAGAATATACATGGCAACAAACAGCGGAAAACTCTACGCATTTGACGAAGGCGGCGGTCTTCTGTGGAACAAGGTTCTGGGAGAAAAAGCCGTTGCACCCGCTTACGGTGATGGGAAAGTTTTTGTCGGAACGGAAAGCATGCTGTATGCCCTCAATACAAACGGGGATGTGGAATGGAGCTTTGAGGCACCTGTTTCATCCAGGCCTGCGGTTGACGGAAACGGTATAATTGCTGGCTGCAGGGACGGAAATGTATACCGCATTTCTTCCAGCAACGGAAAGGAGGTATGGTCTGTCATGCTGAACGATACGGCGTATGTGTCCAACATGGCGGATGGCAGGATTTACGTATCATCCGGCAACGAATGCTATGCCATCGACGCCGGGGACGGCAGGAAGGTATGGGGCTACACGGCTGATGGGGCGCTGACATCTCCTCCATTTGTTTACAGCAAAACGGTTTATTTCGGAAGTCGGGACGGCTGTATGTATGCGGTTGATTCATCGGATGGCAAGTTGAGGTGGAAATATTCCACTGGCTGGGGAATAGATGCCTCGCCCGTATCCGACGGGAAATATGTGTATTTCGGTTCCACGGACAATACGTTTTATGCTATTGATGCTGAGAGTGGCAGGATGGAATGGGCATCCACGTGCATGGCTGCCGTCCATTCATCCCCCGGGCTGTACGGACATTATGTCTTCTTCGGTGCGGATGACGGACACATATATGCGCTCAACAGAACCGATGGCAGTGTGGAGTGGTCATTTGAACTTCCTTATTCTCTGAAAGGTGATGTGTATAACTACCTCACCACCCCTGTAATCTCCGACCCTTGCGTACACGACGGAACCGTATTTATGGGGGCAGGAGGACACATATATGCGTTTGATTCACAGACGGAGGCATTGCCGCCTTCCGGCAGCAGTG
>CAZOAF010000008.1:0-14837 GCA_964577775.1 uncultured Thermoplasmatales archaeon
GCAGGCGAAGCATGGAAAAGGGTTACAAGTCAGCCGCTCTTCCGCTAAGCTACGCTGGCCTAGGTATGGGAATGTAACGTTCATTAAAAAATTTTACCCAACATTTTTAACCCTGAAGGATATATTGTATCATGCGCTCCCTGCTGATAGGGCGATTCCAGCCGTTTCACAACGGTCATGCAAAACTCGTGAAATATGCAGTTGACAAGTACGGCGAGGTGGTAATCGCGATCGGTTCCGCATACGATAGTTACACCATCCGGAATCCATTCACTGCAGGTGAGAGATACCTTATGATACACACGGCGCTGGAGGAGGCGGGTATAGGCCGATACTACATCATTCCCGTTCCGGATATAAACAGATACGGCGTTTATGCAGGTCATGTTGCCGAGATGTCGCCCAAATTCGATGTCGTTCTTTCCAACAACCCCCTCATAAAAGAAATATTCGAGAAGGATGGATTCAACGTTGAGGGAACCCCGATGTTCGAGAGAGAAATATATTCCGGGACAGAAATCCGCCGGAGGATTGCGGCAGGCGAGGAATGGCGGCAGCTTGTTCCGGATGCCGTTGCACGGGTGATAGATGGTATGAAAGGTGAGGGGAGGATAAAGAGATTGCACGACATACAATAATTTTTTGAACTATATTGAAAGGCAGCTCCTCCAACATTTTATGTAATGTAAATCCCGTCGGGGTAATTAATTTGTTTTTTCCACAACCATTGTTTCGTTCTGGCGGAAAGCTCTGACTTCGTATATATCTGGAACATCAATCTTTATTTTCTTTTTCTTTTTTTCATTGTATTCTTCCTTGCCCATCTCGTCCAGAATATTCATTCCCTCCTTCCTTATGTCGTTAAGTTTTTTATTTATCCCGTCGACGGTTTCCCTCAGAAGAAATGCCATCCCAATGAGCAAACTTCTTACAAGAACGGGGAACCCTTCGAAAACTATATCCCTCTCCGGTATCCTTGTTCTCCACGCCGGCTCCTCTCCGAATTCTGTCACGGGCAAACCCATGCCTGCCTCTAGTTCATCGGAAAAAGTGGGGTCCAGCTGAATCCATTTCCCATCTATGTACAACTCGGCGCAGCCGTGCAGCGAGTCCAGAAAACCAAGCATTTCATAGGTCTCTCTCAGTATCGGGTTGTCCTTGAGCAGTATGTCATCCAATTCCTGCGAAGCGGTGAATGCATATAGTCTGAATCTTGCCCTTATACCCCCCGCCCTGGCAAGGGCTATCAGCAGGCTCATCTGGTCAAGACACACTCCTCCCTTTGTCTTCAGAACCCCCAGTGCCCCCCTCATCGGTTTGAATATCAGATACTTATGATTTTTAACAAAGTAATATATGGACTTGGCATATTCCATTGGATCTTTATCATATGCTCCCAGTTTTTTCGCCAGAACCCTTATTTCAGGAGCATCGTACTCGCACAATCGTGTTGGACGCAGATACTTCTCGTCCCTTACAGGAAGTAAATCTCTGTAGTCATCTTCATCAAAAAACTTTGTTGTATCATATTCGCGCTCATCATCAAGATGTGCCCAGGGCATTCTGGATTTTTTCAATCTTTTCCCCCATGCCTTGCTGTTTTTCAATACTGTTCCGGGGTTTCTCGCTATAGCATATGACAGCGGACCGGTTGTTTTTGCAAAATTCTTCAGTATCGCCGGTGGAGGTACATTCCCTTTATCAACCATTTCGTGCAGCCATTTCATTCTATCCCCCCATCTCCTCAACCATCAGGTCACGCATCAAATTGCCGCACCCCTTTGCTTCTGCGCCAACCATTCTGGTTATCTCATCTTCTATTACGATTCCTTCTCTCCCGCATTCAGGGCAGCTCTCGAGTAATTTTACTTTATCACCCGTTATTATGAAACCCGGATAGCTGTTTGCGGCAGGGTCAAGAAATGCAAATCTTCCTTTCTCCCCATACCCGACCGGTTCATCATTTCCATCAAGTACCATGGGATAAATCCACGGGGACAGATGTTTGTATCTGTGCTCGCAATCCAGTGCAAGTCCGTTCATTTCCGACATTCCGTAGAGATCTCTATAACTGGTTTTGGGTATGCCGAAAAATTCCTCCACTTTACTAGAGAATTCTTCCATCGAAACTTTTCTATGTTCATGTATCTTCCAGCCACCTCCTGTTAATATCACTGAATTGCTTTTCCCGAGATTAAGCTGCACTCCCTTATCTTCCATTTTTTCCATCAGGTCATATATCTGGAACGGAAAAGAAAGCATGTAAACCTGCTGTTTCTTTCTATCCATTTCTTCCAAGAGTTTTATTAATTTAAACTGCCCTTTCTCCATCGCCTTTCTTATCACTGTCAATTTCAGTTTGTCCCCCACCCCATTGATCTGCCCGGCCATGATTCTCAATATATCAATGCTTAGCGGTCTGTCTGTCAGAAAATGACGGTGGCGCTCATCGAATATTTGTGTTCCCTCTGCAATCCATCTGCCGATTGTCAGATGTGTTTTTGTTGGCCCAGGGTATATGAATTGGGCATTATCTTCGGGTTTGGCTACCGAAAAAAGAAGGGTTTTGTCGCATGCATAAAACATTCTCTTACTCGTGATTTCGTCCCTGAACATGAAGCTGAATTTTCCTGTGGTGCCAGAAGAGTGGTTGACCACTCCATTCAGTCTTTTTTCTGCCCATGTTAGAAATTCCTGAAGTTTTTTGCCTTTGAAATCAAAACTCCCGATATCAACCGAAGAAACGGCATACAGCCACTCATACAGATCTTTCGGGTTTTCGCTGGGATACTCTTTGAAAAATTTATCGGGAATCATTGGAATCTTGCTTAGATCATCTGTACTTTTTATATCGTCTGGTGATACGCCGTTTTCCTTACAGTATTTATTATAGAAAAGATTATTCTTGTAATGGTGCATAAACGATTCTCGTATTGCCTTCAGTCTTGCCTCCTCTACTTCTTTTCTGTCATAAGCACCATAGTCTTCGAGGCCGTAGATAAGGTGGTCAACTTCCCTCCATTCCTCCCGGGGCAGGTAAAATATTTCCCGCATCCTGTCCTGTAAATATCCCATAACCAATATTGTCTGTCCAAAATATAATATCTCGTTAAAGAAATGTTGAATATGGTTAAAAAAATGGTCATATTGGCGCTAGAACCCTTTTCTGAAAAGAAAAAGTGTTCCCCCATTCTCGAAGAATTTTCTGTCAACGCTTTTTTAGGGAAATGGCCCATATTCTTGCAAAAGTATATATATACTACCTTCATTACGGGTAAAGTCATGGGGTACAAAGATAGGGGCCTGTAGCTCAGCTAGGTAGAGCATCTGGCTTTTAACCAGGTGGCCAGGGGTTCGAAATTTGGCTGGCAATGGGCCACCAATAGAAAATCCCCTCAGGCCCGTATCTACCGAAAAGTTAAAATAGGGAAATATATAATGGAGGATAAAAAATGAATTTCAATATATTGAAGCACGAGCTTGTTCCATACTATAGGATACTTTCTCGAAGTGAAGTAAAGAAGCTGCTTTCTACGTATGGTATAAAAAAGGGAGATTTGCCGAAAATGCTTGTCACAGACCCTGTATCAAGGGCAATAGGAGCTCGTGAAGGGGACATAGTGAAAATAATAAGGAAAAGCCCTACCGCAGGAGAGAGTATTGCCTACCGCCTTGTGGTCGGGTCAGATATCGGTAATCTTGGAGATTTAAATTCAGAGGAGAGATAAAAATGAGGGAGGTGTTAGATGCCTTTTATAGAGAGCGTACAATAGCGAATCATCACATCGCGTCATACAATGATTTTCTCGACAGGAGACTGCAGGAAATCATGGACAGCACGCGCATTGGTGAGGGAGAAAACCTTGATAGGGGGTACATACATACGGAAATAGAAGGGTACCGTATAAAGGTCGGCAAGATAAGGGTTGGAAGGCCCATAGTCCGTGAGGCCACGGGGGACGAGCATTTTCTGACGCCGATGGAGGCGCGCCTGAGAGATTTGACGTACGAGGCACCGGTATACGTGGAATTCATACCCGAAGTAAACGGCATAGCCTACGAGCCGGAAGAGGTCAGAATAGGTTACTTGCCGATAATGGTAAAATCCAAAAAATGCAATATATCCCGGGCGGTGCTGGAGGAGGAGGCAAAAAGGCCACTTTCCGAAGAGGAATACGATAAGAAACTCGTGGAGATGCACGAGGATCCGCTCGACCCGGGTGCACATTTCATAAGCAACGGAACCGAGAGGGTATTGATAACGCTTGAAGACCTTGCGCCCAACAGGGTTCTCATAGAGAAAAATTCCAGATACGGCTACGATATCGAGACAGCCAAGGTTTTTTCGCAGAGAGAGGGTTACCGCTCGATCATAGTTGTGGAGAAGAAGAAGGACGGCATGCTCATGACAACGCTGCCCACGGTGGCAGGTCAGGTTCCCCTGATAGTCCTTCTCAGGGCCCTTGGAATGGACTCGCAGGATATTCTCGACAACATAGTATCTTACCCTGAAACCGAGGTTTTCGTTCTCGCCAACATAGAGGCATGCCAGGAAGAGTACGGAATAACCAACGAGGATGACGCCCTCGAATTCTTCGGAAAGAAGGTCGCGGGCGGGCAGGCAAAGGAGTACAGGAGGGAGCGTGCAATGGCGCTCATAGACCGCAATATACTGCCCCATCTCGGAAACGAACCCGGTGACAGAATAAAGAAGGCGATATTCCTGGCACGCATGGGGCAGGCGGTTCTCGAACTCACCCTCGGATACAGGGAAGAGGATGACAAGGACCATTATGCCAACAAGCGCCTAAAACTTGCCGGCGATTTGATGGAAGATTTATTCCGTGTTGCGTTCATAGCACTGTGCAAGGACCTGAAGTACCAGCTCGAACGGCTGCATGCAAGGGGCAAAAAACTGGAAAACCTGAAGATAAAGCCGTGCATAAGGACGGATGTTTTCACGCAGCGCATTCATCATGCACTTGCCACGGGCAACTGGGTTGGCGGCAGAACCGGCGTCTCCCAGCTCCTGGACAGAACATCCAACCTCGCCACAATCAGCCATCTGCGCCGCATCACGTCTCCACTCACACGTTCACAGCCCCATTTCGAGGCAAGGGATTTGCATTCGACCCACTGGGGAAGACTATGTCCGAACGAGACACCCGAAGGTCCGAACTGCGGCCTGGTGAAGAATCTTGCGCTGGCTGTCGAGATATCCGAAGGTTATCCCGAGGGTAAGGTCAAGGAGGAGCTCAAAAATATGGGGATTCTGGAGGTGAAGAAGGAATTCAAAGGCTCGAGAGTTTATCTCAACGGCGAACTTATAGGCATTTATCCTGACGGTGCCGAACTCGCGAATAACATCAGGGAGAGAAGAAGGAAAGGCGAGATAAGCATAGAGATAAATGTGGCATATTACGACGATACCAAGGATGTTTTCATAAACTGCGATCCCGGCAGGGTTAGAAGGCCGCTTTTCGTGGTCAAGAACGGAAAGACACTTTTCACGGAAGAGCACAGGGAGAAGATAGAGAATGGCGAACTCGCATGGCACGATTTGATAGACACGGGGCTGGTGGAGTACATTGATACCGAGGAGGAGGAAAATGCATACGTCGCCCTGACGCCCGATGAAATCACAAAGAAACACACGCATCTCGAACTGGATTTGCTGTGCGTTCTCGGAGTTGGTGCTTCTCTGGTTCCCTATGCGGAGCACAATGCATCTCCCCGTATCACCATGGGTGCGGGCATGGGAAAGCAGTCTCTCGGTTTTGGTACCGCAAATTACAGGAAGAGGCCGGACACGAGAGGACACATAATGCACTACCCGCAGATGCCCATCGTCCAGACCCATTCGTCGAGATACATCAACTTTCCCAGAAGACCTGCGGGTCAGAATTTCATAGTTGCTGTCGTCTCTTACAAGGGATACAACATGGAGGATGCCCTCATAATGAACAAGGCTTCAATAGAGAGGGGACTTGCCAGAAGCACGTTCTTCAGGGCGTACTCGGCGGAGGAGCAGCGCTACCCCGGAGGGCAGGAAGACCATTTTGAGATACCTGACCCGGAATGCAGGGGAGTAAGAAGCGAGGATGCGTATGCCAACCTTTCCGAGGACGGCATAATATCCCCGGAGAGCCAGGTTAACAGCGATGATGTTCTCGTTGGAAAGACATCCCCGCCCAGATTTCTGGAGGAGCCGACGGACATACTCATACCCCAGAAGAGAAGGGAGACATCGGTTACAGTGAGACACGGTGAGACCGGCGTTGTGGATACGGTCGTTCTCTCGGAGTCGGTGAACGGTTCGCGCCTTGTGAAGATAAAGGTGAGGGACGAGCGCATTCCGGAACTGGGAGACAAATTTGCGTCCAAACACGGTCAGAAAGGGGTGCTGGGGCTCATAATACCGCAGGAGGATATGCCTTTCACAGCCGACGGATTGACGCCTGATTTGATAATAAATCCGCATGCAATTCCGAGCAGGATGACCGTGGGGCACGTTATAGAGATGATAGGGGGCAAGGTCGGCTCTCTCGAGGGAAGAATCGTCGACGGAACGCCGTTCTCCGGCGAGTCCGAGAAAGCTTTGAGGGAGGCACTTGTAAAGAACGGATTCAAGCACAACAGCAAGGAAGTGATGTACGACGGTGAGACGGGGAGAATCATAAACGCAGACATATTCGTCGGATGCATTTACTACCAGAAGTTGCACCACATGGTCGCGGGGAAGATGCATGCCCGTTCCCGCGGACCCGTGCAGATACTGACGCGCCAGCCCACGGAGGGTCGTGCGAGAGACGGCGGGTTGAGATTCGGTGAGATGGAGAGGGACTGTCTTGTTGGACACGGTGCATCGATGACGATAAAGGATCGCCTGCTCGAGGAATCCGATTTGACTGTTCAGTACGTATGCGAGAACTGCGGGCACATTGCCGTGAAGACGAGGAAAGGCTTTCTGAAGTGTCCCGTATGCGGTGATGACGCCTCGATACATCCTGTGGAGATGAGCTATGCGTTCAAACTGCTGCTGGAGGAACTTCAATCGCTGGTGATGGAGCCGAAATTGAGGCTGAGCGGGCTTGTGTGAGGTATAAAATGAAGACAAATACACCGAAAAAAATAGATTCAATTCAATTTGGTTTGCTTTCACCTGAAAGGATAAGGAAGATGTCGGCAACCCGCATCATTACACCCGATACGTATGACGAGGACGGGTTTCCCATAGAGATGGGTCTGATGGACCCACGTCTCGGCGTCATAGAGCCCGGTTTGAGGTGCAAGACATGCGGGCAGCGTGTGGGCAAGGACGGATGCCCCGGCCATTTCGGCCACATAGAGCTGGCAATGCCCGTCATCCACGTCGGTTATGTCAAAACAATTCTGGGCATACTGCGCTCCACATGCAGGGGATGCGGTCATCTCCTCCTCGATGAAGACCGTAAGAAGAGCCTGGAGATAAAATACAAGAAACTTGTTGAGAGGGGGCAGTCCACGACCGCATTCTCGAAGGAAGTAATCGCCCTTGCGAGAAAGTCATCCAAGTGCCCGTACTGCGGCAGACCAAACCTCAAGATAGAGCTCGACAAGCCCACCACGTTCAGGGAGGAAGGGCACAAAATGACGCCCGCAGAGGTCAGGGAATGGCTGGAAAAGGTGAGCGATGTTGAGGAGGACAACATGTACATGTTCGGGATAAACCTGGAAGTGGCGCGTCCCGAATGGATGGTTCTCACGGTGCTGCCCGTCCCGCCCGTTACCACCCGTCCTTCAATCACCCTTCAGACAGGGGAGAGGAGCGAGGACGATTTGACCCACAAACTCGTGGACATCATAAGAATCAACCAGCGTCTTCAGGAGAACAGGGATGCAGGTGCGCCCCAGCTCATAGTTGAGGATCTCTGGGAACTCATTCAGTATCACATAACGACATATTTCGACAACCAGACGGCAGGCATCCCGCCGGCGCGCCACAGAAGCGGCAGAGCTCTCAAGACGATTGCCCAGCGCCTCAAGGGAAAGGAGGGCCGTTTCCGTTCGAATCTTTCGGGTAAGAGGGTTAATTTCTCCGCAAGAACCGTCATTTCGCCGGACCCGAACCTTAGTATAAACGAGGTTGGGGTGCCGATAAAAATGGCGAGAGAACTCACGGTGAAAGTGAGGGTCAATCCCTACAATCTGGATGAGGTGAGGGAACTTGTGCTCAGGGGCCCCGCCCCGGAGCCGCCCAAGGGCAAGATATACATTCCGGGTGTCAACTACATAATAAGACCCGACGGGAGAAGGATAAAGGTAACCGAGGAGAATGCCGAGACCGTCGCGGAGCGGGTGGAGGTCGGTGCAATTGTCGAGCGCCAGCTTGATGACGGCGACATCGTGCTGTTCAACCGCCAGCCCTCACTTCACAGAATGTCAATGATGGCTCACAAGGTCAGGGTTCTCCCGTACAAGACTTTCCGCATGAATCTTGCAGTGTGCCCGCCGTACAATGCAGATTTTGACGGCGACGAGATGAATCTGCACGTACTCCAGTCGGAGGAGGCAAGGGGAGAGGCGGAAGTACTCATGAAGGTTCAGGAAAACATACTTTCCCCGAGATTCGGCGGAGTTATAATAGGTGCAATTCATGACCATATAACAGGATGCTTCCTTCTTACACACAGGGACCGAAAGTTTGACAAGGACGAGGCAATACGTATTCTTTCCTCAACGGGCCATACCCGAAAGATAAAGGATACGATGACCGGCAAGGAGATATTCAGCGAGATTCTCCCCAAGGGGCTGAACCTTGAATACAAGGCACAGTCCTGTATAAACTGCGATGAATGTCTGAAGGAGAAATGCCCGTACGACAGCTACGTCGTAATAAAGGACGGCGTTCTCAAGGCAGGAGTTATAGACGAGAAAAGCATAGGTGCTTTCAAGGGTGTGATACTGGAGCACATAGCGAGGGAATACGGCATGGACGAAGTCCGGAAATTCATAGACAAGGTCACCAAACTGGGTGTCGCCGCAATAACCACCATAGGATTCACGACAGGTATAGACGACGAGGATATGCCCGAAGAGGCAAATATGCAGATAGACGAGCAGCTGGCAAAGGCAAGCGAAAAGATAGACCAGCTCATAAAGGCGTACAATAACGGCGAACTGGAGGAAATTCCCGGCAGGAGCATCGAGGAGACGCTCGAGATGGAGATAATGCGCGTGACCGGAAAGGCAAGGGACCAGATGGGTGAGATTGCAGGTCATCATCTGGGTCTCGGGAATTCCGCCGTCATAATGGCCCGTTCCGGTGCGAGGGGTTCCATGCTCAACCTTTCGCAGATGGCGGGTTGTGTCGGGCAGCAGGCAGTCAGGGGGGAGCGCATATCCAGGGGCTACAAGGAGAGAACCCTGCCGCATTTCGAGAAGGGAGACCTCGGTGCAAAGGCAAAGGGTTTCGTTGCAAGCAATTACAAGAAGGGACTCACGCCGACCGAATACTTCTTCCATTCCATGGGCGGAAGGGAGGGCCTTGTGGATACTGCTGTGAGAACATCACGCTCGGGTTACATGCAGCGCCGTCTCATAAATGCTCTTGAGAATCTCAAGATGGAGAGCGACGGAACCGTGAGGACAACTTACGGGGACATAATACAGTTCAGCTACGGAGAGGACGGAATCGACCCCACCAAGAGCGTAAGGGGCAAGGCGGTTGATATTGACCGCATCGTGAAGGAGGTGCTCTGATGGCAAAGAAGGATACGATGGTGGCACTTGTTAGGAGGGGTATTTCCGAGGAAGATGCAAAAAAACTCGCAGAGCATTTCACGGTATCATCACTGAAAAAAGCAGGTCTCGAAGACGTGCGTAAGGCAGGATTCAAAGAGAAGGATGCAAAGATAATACTGAAAAAGATGGGTGCAAAACCTGTAAAAGAGAAGGCAGCAAAGAAGGCGGATGATGCCGAGAAAAAGAGAGATGAGATAATAAAGGAATTCTCGAAGATAAAGGGCATAGGTCCATCCAAGGCAGAGGCACTGTACGAGGCAGGTTTCAGAAGCATTCTTGAACTCAAACTTCAGCCCATAGAGTCAATAGCAAGGGTAAAGGGGGTGGGCAAGAAATACGCCAATATAATAAAGGATTATCTGACACCCTCCAAGGATGAAGCGCTCGAGGAGTTTTCGAAGATAAAGGGCATAGGTCCCGCGAAGACAAAGAAGCTTGTTGGGGCAGGATACCGCAGCAAGCTTGACATTCAGGTTGCATCGGAGAGGGAGCTGGAGAAAATTATCGGAAGCGCCGCATCGGAAGTGAAGAAAAGCCTTGGCTCGGTGGATGCAAGAGGAATCCTTGCAAAAGCAGAGGCTGTGCCGCCGCCGAAAATAGAGGAGCCGAAGAAAAATGCGGCACTCAGAAAGAAAATACAGAAGATTCTGGAATCCTCCGGGGAGTTTTTGCCCCGCTCGGTGGTGGACGAGATAATAGAGAAAATCGTGAACACAGACATTCCAGATAAGAAACTCAGGGAGTTGCTGGACAAGGTTGTTAGAGATTACAACAGGGCGATGATGGACCCCCTGGAAGCATGCGGCATCATAGGTGCCCAGTCCATAGGAGAGCCGGGAACCCAGATGACAATGCGTACATTCCACTATGCAGGAGTGGCGGAGATAAACGTCACGCTGGGGCTGCCGCGTCTTATAGAGATTGTAGATGCCAGAAAGAAGCCTTCCACCCCGATGATGACCGTCTATCTGGAGGGGGGATACAAGGTCAACAGGGACATGGCAAAGAGCATAGCAAACAAAATAGAGATAACCCGTCTGATAAACATCGCGGAGATAGATACAGACCTGGGCAACATGAAAATAATCGTGAATCCGAATCAGAAAGCCATAGAAAGAAAGGATATATCGATGGAAGACATAGAGAAGAAGCTGAAGTCCGTGAGACGGACAAAGATAAACAGGGCGGGCAATTCCATAGAGGTGCTCCCCACGGACGAGACGTACAGGGAACTGCAGAGGATAAGCGAGGAACTCAAGAACATAAAGATAAAGGGCATAGACGGCATAAAGAGAGCAATAATAAGGAAGGAGAAGGGGGAATACGTGATTTACACGGAGGGCAGCAACTTCGAGAAAATACTGGCGGTCGAGGGGGTGGACAAGACGAGGACAACCACAAATGACATCTACGCCATCTACAATGTTCTGGGAGTTGAGGCGGCGAGGAATTCCATAATACACGAGGCCCACAATACCCTTCAGGAGCAGGGTCTCAACGTCGATATACGCCATATAATGCTTGTTGCCGACACGATGACGGCAGACGGTACAGTCCGCCCGATAGGCAGGCAGGGTGTCAGCGGTGAGAAGAGTTCGGTTATTGCAAGAGCTGCCTTTGAAATCACGGTGAATCATCTGTTAAAGGCTGCAAAGAAGGGCGAGGTGGATGAACTTAAGGGGGTGGCGGAAAATATAATTGTCGGACAGCCGATAAAGCTCGGAACAGGTTCTGTGGAACTTTCTGTTGATATTGGTAAAATGAGTAAAGGTGAATAATATGGATATTGCAAAAGAGTTGAATAGGGTTTTGTCTACGGGAAAGGTGAGCATAGGATTCAAGGAATCGGTAAGGGGCAGTGATGCGAAGATGTTCATAATATCCAGCGATTGCCCGAGGAAGAAGGAAATCATGGAGATTGCAGGCGACAGACCCGTTTTCGTGTACAAGGGCGGAAGCGTCGAACTGGGCAATATATGCAAAAAACCTTTCAGCATATCTGTCATGGCAGTTCTGGATGAGGGCTCGTCCAACATACTGGGGTTGGGTAAGTAGATGAACATAACCCTGTCGCAGGAGGAGATGAGTTACATTGCGCTTGCAGAGGATGTAACAAACGCACCTATCGTGGACTGCATCGAGATGGAGAACAGGGTCACGTTCATAGTCGAGAAGGGCAAACTGGGCAAAGCAATAGGAAAGGGAGCCAAGAATATAAAGACCATCGAAAAGATGCTGAAGAAGGAAGTGAAATTTGTCGAATACGATGAGGACAAGAAGGCATTCATAATGAATCTTTTCAAGCCGTACAAGCTTGACGAGGTGGTGGTGATGGAGGGCGAGGGGGGTACCATCGTGAATGTTACGATATCCCCGGATGACAAGGGGAAAGCCATCGGCAAAAGCGGGCGGAATATAAACATTCTTAGAGAGATAGCAAAGCGCCATCACGATATCGTGACATTGAAAGTTTTGTAGTTATGAAATTCATATGCGACCAGATGCTCGGGACTCTTGCCAAGTGGTTGCGCATCATGGGGTACGATACCCTTTACGGAGATGGAGATGACAGCGAACTGATTAAAATGGCTGTTGACGAGAAAAGGGTTTTGATTACAAGGGACAGGGAACTGCACAATAGATATGAAGATTCTCTTCTGGTCGAAGGCACGGAACTTGAAAATCAGATAAGGAGTGTCATGGATTCCCTTGATTTAAGAATAAACATGGAAAATGCCCTGAGCAGATGCACAGTATGCAATACCCCTGTCAGAAAAATAAGAAAGGACGAGGTGAAGGGGAAGGTGCCGCCCCATGCATACGAAACCCACGATGAGTTCTGGATTTGCCCCGATTGCAAACGAATATACTGGCGTGGCACACACTGGGAGAACATGAAGAATTTCATGGAAAAATTAAAGTGAGTGAATCACCACAGATTTCCCCTGTAAAACCCGGAGTAAGGGCATCCGAGGCATCTTTCGCATCGGTAATTTTCGCATGAATCACAGGAAAAAACATCACACTTATTACCGTCGACCATACACAGGGGCATGACCATTCCGTTTCTCGAATCCTCGATTATATCGAATCCCAGTTTTTTTACGCCGTCGTATCCGAGAAGATTGAATTTTACGGATTCTATGGTTGAAATATCTTCGCCTGCCATAAGAATGGATAACTTTTTTCCGTCCATGTGCAGGATATCCATGATGTACGGACATTTCCCGAAGTTGGCTATGAAATCATCCGGCTTTTTCGCGTATATATCAAGTTTTGCAATATGCATTCCAAGTTTTTTGGCATCCACGCCCGTTGAATACCGTATAAACCCCATATCGGTCAGCCTTTTCACCCTGAGACTCACTGCAGGCTGCGAAAGTCCGACCTCCGCTGCAATCATGCTCTGGGGAATCATGGGATTTTTCTGAAGCAAATCTATTATGTTTCTGTCCTTATCGTCCAGTTCCGAACCCATCAGGGAACACCGATTTTAATATGTACCTGCTTTATAAGAGTTTGTGGAATTTATTTAAAAAATTCGTTGTTGAAATCCTTCAGAGCATAGTTCATTTTGTTATACCAGTCATCTATGCATGACTTTATGGTTTCCTTGACAATATCCGGAGGAATTGCGGCGTATATGTAATAATGTCCGCCCCCGCCCAGCAGCCTCCTTTCCCTCTTGCACAGCCCGCATGCGATGAGTTTCTGGAGTGAGCGGTGTATCGTGCTCCTGTCCTTGCCTATCTTCTCTGCCAGTTCATCTGCCCTTTCTGCATCAGCTGCCAGATACCGGTAAACCTGCATGTCAAGTTCGTTGAGGTCCAGTATGAACCGCAGAACGTCCGAACACTCTATGGATTCCTGCACGGGCTCACGTTTCATGATGGAAGATGCGGGATGGATATTTATCGTTTGTGCATAATTTGTGCAAAAACATTATATATCTGGTGTATATTCCCCAGCCATGCAGGACGAAGTGGAGATGATAAAGAAGAAAAAGATGGAAAATCTGCTCAAAAAATTCTCGGGAGGGGAGGGCAAAAAATGGCCCAACAAGCCCGTGAAGGTCACGGATTCCACCCTTGACGATTTGGTCAAAGAATATCCGGTAGTTGTTGTCGACTGCTGGGCGCCGTGGTGCGGCCCCTGCAGGTTCATTGCGCCTGTGGTGGAGCAGCTTTCAAAGGAGATGCAGGGCAAGGTGGTTTTCGCAAAGTTGAACACCGACGAGAACCGACTCACCTCGTCCAAGTACGGTATCATGAGCATACCGACATTGCTGCTGTTCAAAGACGGTAAACTTACGGACAGGAGCATAGGTGCGCTACCTCCCGACATGCTCAAGGACTGGGTGGAAAGATTCCTATGAAGAAAGTCATTGCCATCCTCTTTCTTTCCATTTTCGTCGCTTCGATGTTTTCCGGGTGCATTGATTCGGGTGGCAATAAAAATACGAGTGACACGGGAGATGACTTCACATTTACAACCCTGGACAGCAAACAGGAACATCTAAGCGATTACCGTGGCAAGGTTGTGATTCTGGACATGATGGCCACATGGTGCCAGCCCTGCCAGTACCAGATGCTCGAGCTGAGAAAAATTTACTCGAATTACAGCAGGGACGACCTGGAGATCATATCCATAGACATAGATACCAGGGAGACCGCCCAGCAGCTGGAAAGTTACAGGAGCGCCTTTGCCGGTTATGGCTACAACCTCGACTGGACGTTCGGTATGGATGACGGGAGCATCGCCGGCAAGTATCTCGGGCAGGGAATCCCCACGCTATGCATATTCGACCAGCAGGGCAACCTCAGTTTCACTCACGAGGGCATTTCCGTGTATTCGGAGATACCTCCCGGCTGGCCCAGCGATACACCTAAACTCAAGCCCGTAATCGACGGATTGCTGGATGAGAATTAGAGGATACAGGGGGGAGGGAGGGGTAAATAAATACCACCAACCCCGTATCCACTGCTATAAGCAAAAGGTAATTAAAAACATATCTAAATTTTTTGAGAAATTTAAAAAATACCCAAAATCGGGAT
>CAZOAF010000009.1:0-14638 GCA_964577775.1 uncultured Thermoplasmatales archaeon
AAATGCATATTGAAGGATATGTGCAGGCACTACAAACCCATGGCATAATTTTATTTACATTTCCCCATTTCCCAGATGTGGATATCGACGAGGAGATAAGGCAGCTGGAAGAGGAAATTCAGAAAACAAAATACAACAAGGCAACACAGCACCACATAGGAAAACTGAAGGCAAAAATAGCCCGTCTGAAAGACGAAAAGATGAAGCAGAAAGGGGGCGGAGGGGGCGGCGCCGGCTTCGGCATAAAAAAGACGGGAGATGCAACCGTCGGGATGGTCGGGTTCCCCTCCGTCGGAAAATCAACGCTCCTCAACCGGCTGACAAACGCGGAAAGCAAAACAGGCAGCTACGACTTCACCACCACCTCCGTGATTCCCGGGGTTATGGAATACGGGGGATGCAAAATACAGATTCTCGACCTGCCGGGGATAATCTCCGGGGCATCCGAGGGGAAGGGCGAGGGAAGGAAAATCATATCCATCGCAAGGGTGGTCGACCTGCTTCTCATAATGGTTGATGCAGGGGACATGTCACAGCTCGATTTCATAAAAAAAGAACTTCACAGGGCAGGAATAAGAATAAACCAGAAAGCCCCGGACGTTACGGTGAAGAAGAAGGACAGGGGAGGCATATCCGTGGAACTCTCCAGAAATGCAAAAATAGACGAGGATACCGCAAGGAATATAGCACAGGAATACCTCATAAATGCCGATATAGTGATAAGGGGGAATGTTGACGAGGAAAAACTGATAGATGCACTTTCAGGAAACCGTGTTTACATACCCGCGGTAACGGCAATAAACAAAATAGACCTCCATCCGGAAAAAGAAATCGGGGAGGACGAAAAGACGGTTATGATTTCGGCAAGAACGGGACTCGGAATCGAAAAATTGAAGGAGAGAATATTCGAATCCCTCTCGCTCGTCAGGATTTACATGAAGCCGGAGGGCGGAGATGCCGACATGGAGCACCCCCTTGTTCTGAAGAAAGGTGCGGATATAGAGGACGTGTGCCGCAAAATACACCGGGAATTCGTGAAAAACTTCAGATATGCACTGGTGTGGGGCCCCTCGGCGTCATTTCCCGGGCAGAGGGTTGGCATGCATCACGCGGTCATGGACGGGGATGTTGTTACGATAGTTACGAGATAACCATCAATCCATACTTTTCCGTATATCCTCGACCAGCTCGTATGCGTATCTTATATGGGGGATTGTTATGGAACCGCCAACGATGAGGGCAACATCGAGCGCCTCGTATATCTCATCGTCGGTGAAACCTTCCCGGATGCACCTGTCCACGTGATAGGCAATGCAATCGTTGCAGCGCAGCACGGTCGAGGCAACGAGTCCCATCAACTCCTTCGTTTTCGAAGGCAGTTTCCCGTCCCTGTACACCGCGGTATCGAGCGAAAAAAACCTTCGGGTATGAATACTGCCTTCCGACAGTATTCTGGCGTTCATGCGCTCTCTGTACCTCTTGAATTCCTCGTATTTCATCTACTCTGCCTTCGACAATTTTATATCGAATATCTTGCTGCTGTCCCCTATGTTCAGTTTCAGTGTGCCGCTGTATACGTATCTCACCGTCGCATTCACGGAATAGTTTACCTCCACCAGATAGGTGGCAGGGGCAACATCCCTGTTGTAATTTCCCGTTTCATTTGAGGTGACCGTGAAATTCTTTGCATTTTTGTCATACGACGATGTAATCGTGAACTGCATGGATACGTCGGGTATGTTTTCATCCGCATCTTTCTTTCCATTGCCGTTTGCATCATACCACGTCTCTCCGCTGACCTTCACTTTCGACGGAATCATGGAGACATTGTAGTTTGCGGTCTCACCGGGCTTTACGGAAACCGTCTTGCTGCCCGTGACCGTATAACCGCTCTTCACCGCACTAATCTGGTATGAATCCGGCAGCAGGGAATGTATCTCATAATAGCCCTTCGAGTTTGTGGTGGCTGTTCCGTCGCCCAGTGTCACCTTGACATTGGAGAGCGGGGCATCTATGCTCTCGTTGTATTTTCCGTCTCCATCCTTGTCCCAGTATGCAATTCCCTTGGCAGACCCCCTGTCGATATTTATCGTTCCTATGTCGCGCTGCCATGTATCGGAGTTTCGCATGGCATCATCCTCGCTTATCGGGGCAAGACTGCCGGTACCGTTGAATGTAATTCTCTTTATCACGACCTTGTCCTGCCCGCTGCCCTTGGATACGACAAGCGTTATGTTACCTGCCGGAGCAATAACGGAAAAATGACCGTTCTTGTCAGTGGCAACATAATCGTGTGTTATTCCGACCGACTTGTCATACATCGTCACGTTTTTCTGCACCTCGATTGCAGCCCCGTTCAAGGGTTTGCCGTCGCTCATCAGAGTGCCGCTTATCTTTGCACCCTCATAATACTTTGCTATAACGACTGCCGGGCAGCCGAAACACAGACTGCCACGGGCGAAATAGAGAGATTTGTTGGCATTCATCGGAGATACGTATTCCGCCACAAAATGCTTCAATCCGAGAGTGGGCTGCATCATCATATAGAGATACTGACGGTACTGCGTCTGGTTCTCGAAAAGCTGCTTGGATATGGATGCACCCAGATACGTCCTGTAAACCATGCTGGTGTAGAACGGGTCCTTTCTCACGGTCTGAGGAGTGAGCTGACCTATCGCCTGCCTCTCCTGCGGGGTCATGTTTTTCACCTCGTCAGGAGTGTATTTCTGTCCGCTTTCGGATACATACCACAGCTTGAAGAAATCATCATCGTTGGTTTCGTACCCGAAAACACCCTTGTCTGCAAGGAACGTAAATACGTTGAATATGTTCACATCGTAACCTTCCACGCCGTAATAGCGTATGCTGTCGCCGGTCACGTCCTGCATGTCATGATACAGCCACGTGATGTTTTCGCTATCCAGCCTGGTTATCATGGCTGTTGCATCGTGGTACATGGCATTTTTTTCCTGAACATGGTATTTCTTGCCACCGTACTCCGCCCCTATCACCTGATCGTAAGACGTGTTCGCATATCCGGTAGGGTCTTCGAGTATTGCCACCATGTCGTGGCTTCTGTTTCCGAAGTATTTTTCAAAGACTGCCTTCACACCGTCCGATAGCTTACCGCCATTCTTTGCCATGTCCCCCTCCGCCAGCCGGACTATCCAGATGGCAACCGCCTCATCTTCACTCTGTGCTGTCTGGAAATTTGCAGCGGGCTCTATGCCGTCCTGGAAGTTATCTGCCACAGTGGGATTTCTTGCCATCTCCACGCAGTAAAACCCGTAATCCCACCATGATATGAATGCGGGCTTGTCAGTATCATTTATTCCCTCGTTCTGCTGCTTGAGCCACAAGAATGCATCTGTCCAGTACTCCTCGGTGTGGACGCCCAGACCGAATGCACCGAGTTTGTCCGTATTGAAATCGCTTTTCATCGTCGACGGTATAGCCGCATCGAATGCAAGCCATCCGTTGGGCATGATGACAAGGAATACAACGAATGAAGCCCCGATAACATGCCTCAACTTTATTCCCTTCTTAAGTCCGTACCAGCCGCCCCCTATGCCCTTTACGGTCTTTATGACGCTTATGAAGTCGAGTTTGTCTATCACAATCCACAAAGTCCATCCCCCGAGAATCGCCATGAGAGGCACCATGTCATTCAGGAAACGACCTGCGGTATGCACAAGCCATACCTCTATCAAAAACCATACCATGAGTACTGCATAGTCTCTCCTGTAAGATTTGTTCTTGTAGTAGAAGTATATGATAAGCGCAAAGCCTATCCAGCCGAGCCAGTACAGAGCGGGACCGAAAGACATGACCGTCCTGCTGAAATCGAAAGTGCTCGCCTCTGCGATGGTCAGGGATACCTTCTTGCCGTATATGCCGGCTCCGAAAAGTACATTTGATATGGCTGTCAATGGTTTCAGCACGCTGTTTGTCGTATTTCTTATAAGATAAAGGAAGACTGCACCCGCAGCACCTATACCGAATATGGACGGTATGGATATCACCCAGGGTATCTTGTGCCTGCCGAGCCATATGTAAATCACGCTGAAGGCAGCCACAATAAGGGAGATGGCAAGGGGCGTTGTCATGGAAAATCCGTATTTCACCCAGTATACGGGAAATGCCAGCAGGTAACCGCCGAACATCGCAATGAGCAGGGTTCTGGGCACGGAATTCTCCATTCTTGAAGTTACGATGTCAAGCACCATCTGTGCTATACCGTAAACAGCCACGACCGCATATATGTACTGGGCTGCAACCCATGTCATGGATATTCCTGCTATACCAATGCCCGACATGAACGCGAGAATCATGGACCTTTTTGCATCCTTTTCCTTCAAACTAAATATCAGAAACATCATTGTTGTGGTCGTAAGCAGGAGAAGGAAGGAATCATGGTCGTAAAGGGAATATGCCGAGCCGTGACCCGAACTGAGATGTATGGGGATGAGGGCAACCATAAATGCCGCCAGTATGCCTGCTTTCCTGTTGAATACCCTGGAACCTATCATGTATACCGGGATGACAAGAAGTGCACCGTATATTGCGGGCAAGAACTGCATAGCGTAACCCAGACCATCTGTTTCCCCCACGAAGGGCGAAAGGAGACCGCCGACACCCACGGTAATCATATTGAACAAAGGAGGCCTTCCACCGGAACGACCAATGGGGTAGTTTAACAGAGGGTCTTCACCGCCGTGTATCCCCCCCAGATACGGATAGTGACCCGTTTTCACGGTTGTTTCAACAAGGCGGGCGTTATAATAAGGATCTGGACCTGCAAGATAGAATTTGTCCGTAACGGACGGTTCCTCACCAAACGTTCCATCCTCGTTTATCGCTATACCTGAGGTGTAGTTGAAATATGTATTGAGGAACAGTACGAGAAAAAATGCCCCTATCAACAGCGGTATCGTCCACTTCTTTATTTTAGTGTTCTTTGCCATGCTTTCACTTGGTGGGTAAATAGACGGGTAAATAAATATTTTATCATGTATTGAACGGAAATTATTCTGTTTTCCCTCCGGATTCCCGGATTTTCTTATATTCCCCCGGGTCAAACAGCGCCTTATCCAGCTCCACCTCGAAGTTTTCGTTTTTTGTAATCTTCTGGGTGGGCATGAACTTGTAATCGTGCTTGTCGGTACTTATCAGTTTGAAATTCGGGGTGAGATGCAATGATTTCGTGGGGCATATGTCCGTGCATAACCCGCAGAAGCAGCATCTCCCGTAATCCACCACAGGTCTGATATTCTTTCCCTTGTTCTCCTTCAATTCGGGCACTTCCTCGTACGTTATCGCATCGTTCATGCATATCTGGCCGCACATCCTGCAACCGATGCATTTTTCAAGGTCATTTGAATGGAATCCTCTTAGGCGGTCTGTCGGCAGTTTTTTGTCGTCCATATCGCGGTGCTCCTGCCACGGATAGCGTATGGTGTGGGGTTTTTTTGCAAGATGCTTCCACGCCTTCAAGGGTTTTATTATGCTCATATCTCACCTCTCTATATCCGGGGGACAAACATCCAGGCTGAAAAGTATCTGAGACACATCAGCCATGTTCGCCCCTTTCAGTATCGTTTCCGCCACGTTCACGCCATGGGTATAACTCGGCCCCCTTACATGAATTCTGACCGGCTTATCGCTTCCGTCGCTGACCACGAAATAACCATACTCACCCTTGCTGCTCTCGACCCTCTTGTACACATGACCTGCGGGCGCCTTCCATTTCAGCCAGTTGGGATGCTTTACCAGATGGTCGCCTGCCGGCAATTTTTTCAACGCCTGCCGCACTATGGAAATGCTCTGCTCTATCTCGAGCCGCCTTACAAGCATTCTTGTATATGCATCACCTCCGTCTGAAAGAACGTCGAATTTACCGAGCTCGGGATATTTTACAATCTCGAAATCCATTTCCTCGTATACTGCATAGGGCTCCAGTTTTCTCACATCGTACCCTTGACCGCATGCCCTCAAATTCGGGCCTGTAACGCCCCATTCTATTGCCTTGTCTCTTGGAATTCGTCCTATATCCACGGCCCTGTCGAAGAATATGCGGTTTTTGAAAAAGACGTCATCGTACAATTCCAGCCTTTTCTCTATGTACGACAGGGTCTTCTCTATCAATTTGGGCAAATCATCCGGCATGTCCCACCTCACGCCGCCGGGCCATATGTAAATATGATACACCCTTGCCCCCGTTATCTGCTCGAATATGTCAAGCAGGTAATCCCTGTCACCTAAAGACCACTGGGGTATCGTATATATGCCCAGACTGCCACCGTAACTGCCTATGCTCATGAGATGGGCTGCAATCCTCGCCAGTTCGAGCACTATGACCCTCAGATAACTTGCCCTCTCAGGCACCTCCCATCCCATCAATTCCTCGACGGCCATCGAATATGCCATCTCATTTACATCGGGCTCGGGGACACATATCCTGCACACAAGGGGCACATTCTGCATCCATCCCCTTGATTCCATCAACTTCTCGAATCCGCGGTGAAGGTAGCCGACGTTGCATTCCGCCTTCGTGACGGTGTCGCCGTCCACCCACAGATGGTACATCATGTTTCCCGTGACACCGGGATGCTGCGGACCTATAAACAGTTCGTATTCATTCATCGTCATCCTCCTCTATCTCTGGAATGCTGTCAAATACCTCCTCCTCGAATTTCTGTGAATCGAAATCCTTTCTCATGGGGGGCATATCGTGCCAGCCCTCCAGCAGGAAAGGCCTCATATCATCGTTTCCCTCGAAGTCTATGCCGTACATCTCGTGAATTTCCCTTTCATACGTGCCAATCTGCGGAAATACATCGTGGAGGGAAGGCATCGAAGGGTTGTCCCTCGAGAGAGAGACGGAAAGCATGACATGCTCCCTGTGTTCGTAACTCCACATATGGTAAACAAGTTCGAATTCGTTCGAATTCAGCCAGTCAACGCACGAAAGCATGACAAAATGGTTGAATCCCCCTTCCTTCAACTTCTCCACGGCATCTTTGACTGCCCCCGCGTCCAGTTTAACATAAGCCCTGCCGTGCACCTCCTCACCGCTTTCGAGCAGTTCAATCGCCTTCATTTTCACCCCTCTCGAAATTGAATGCCCTCTGCTGATTTCTCTTGTACTGCTCGTAATATTTCTGATACTTCTCCCATCCTCTTGCCTCCCCGCTGTCAATCAATTCCATGAGTTTCAGAAAGACGTTCATCACTCCCTCGGGACGGGGCATGCACCCGCCTATGTAAACATCCACGGGCAGATACCTGTCAAGGCGCTTTATCGTATTGTAGGAATCCCAGTACATCCCGCCGTTGATTGGACATGAACCGAACGAAATAACATATTTGGGGGCCTGCATCTGCTCGTATGCCTGAACGACACGCTTCAATGTCTTCACGGTCAAATAACCTGTTATGAGAAGCACGTCGGCCTGCCGCGGCGTCGCCATCGGCCCCATACCGAACCGTTCCATGTCGTAGCGGGATGTCATCACAGGCGGCAGTTCTATTGCGCCGCAGCCGGTACAGAAGTGAAGCATCCAGAGGGATTTCTTGCTTGCCTTTCTCGATATCCTGCTCCATTCCTCGTATCTCATCATGATATCACCATATAGTAAACCCATACCAGGGAAATAACGGCAGCAACTGCCTCGTATTTCCAGTAGAATTTGAAAGCCTGCTCTATGCGGAATCTCGGGAATGATGTATTTATCAGAATCGCAATCACGAAAACGATGAACGTCAGCAGCATCCACGATATGAAATTCACAATGCCCGCAACGACCCCTCCGCCGTGCAGGATGACCCCGCCCCCGAGGAACAAATCGACGAACAGCGTTGTTTCCACAACGAGTGCCACCGCCTTGTATATCATCAGGCTGCCCAGGTACTTTCCGCCGAATTCGACCATGGGTCCGCTTGCGATTTCGTGGGGCGCCATGGGTATGTCGAAGGGGCTTTCCATGAGCATGCCCTGAAGAGCCATGTCCGCCACGGCGGCTGCGAGGATGAAGGGAGGAATGAATATCGCCCATGTGTGACGCTGGCTTTCCATTATGGTCGCAATCGAGGTGGTATCGTAGTATATCATCAGGGCTATCATTGTTATGACGAACGGGAGTTCATACGAAAGCATCATAACGAGAGCCCTCATGACTCCTATGCCCGCATTCGGATTGGCGGAAGCGCCGGAGCCGAGAGCAAACCCCAGGGAAGGAATGGCAAGCAGGTAAAGCACGAGGAATGCATCCCCCTCCGTGCTCATGAGTTTTACCCCGCCTATCGGAAGGAAAAGCAGCGTGAGCAATATTCCCGACACGGAAAAAAGGAGGGCAAGGTCAAATATCCATCCGTGGCTTATGTTCGTTTTTTTGCCCAGCAATTTGGCAACGTCTATGAAATTCTGGTAGAACGGGGGGCCGACCCGGTTGTGAACCCTTGCTATTATCTTTCTCCCTATCCCGCCGAACAGAAGACCCACTGACGTGCCCACGAGGGCATATGCTGCCAGCACCGCTATCTTCACAATTATGCTCACATCCATATCAACCACCCCGCGATTATGAGGAAAAATACCACGACATACATTGCGTAGTCATTGCTGAAACCGGTATATATCCTCCTGATTGCATTTGAAAGCGCCTTAAGACCGCCGTATATGACATTGTAGAATGAGTCTGCCCCATGACTCAGGTACGGCATCAAAACGTCCTCAATGGGCTTATAGAAGTGATTAGCGGCATGCATGGAAACACCTTCATGCAGGGCAGGGGGCTCGGCCGCCAGATAATTGTCCTCGAACGGAACGACGCGATGCGACCGCCCCTTGTATATCAGGAATGCAGGTATCATAGCACCGAGCAGGACGCCTATGACCGCAAGAGTGTTGTAGGATGCAAGTCCTGTTGTTATGACGTAGTCGGTATGGGAAATGCCGGTTATGCCCAGATTTGACAGGGCGGGGGACATCATGTCGAGCATTTTACCGGGAAACACAAGGAATATCAACAGGGGTATAACCAGAAGGAACATCGCAGCCACCATCGTCACGGGAGCCTCCTTTATGTCCGGATGGCGGTTTCCGCCGAGGAAAACACCGTACAGAATGCGGAATGAATACAGAAACGCACCTACACCCGCAATCAGCATCACGGGAGCGACGAATATGTACCTCGCATCTATCGCAGCCTCATAGAGCAACCATTTTGCGGCAAAACCGCTTGTTATCGGAATGGCTGCAAGGGTGAATATCGCAAAGAGCGCTGCCATGAATGTCATGGGCATTTTGTATGCAACTCCCCCAAGCTCGCTTATCCTCCATTTACCGGTACGGTAGGCAACGGCACCTGCCGCGAGGAACAGAACCGCCTTGAAGAAGGCATGGTTGAACGCCTGAAAGAGGGCACCAGATATTGCAAGAGGCGTGCCTATACCGAATCCCACCGCGATATAACCTAGCTGCCCTATGGACGAGTAGGCAAGCAATTTTCTCAAATCATCCTGCATGAAAGCAAGCAGGGTGGCTATGAAGGCGGATAGCGCCCCCAGTACGGCAAGCAGGTAGCTTGGAGATATGCCGCCGAAATAGGAGTCCATTACCTTTGCCCCGGATAGAATGAACAGAAATACGAACATCCCGTAATATCCGAGTTTGCTGAGCCCTCCTGCCAGAAACGCAACGAACGGTTCGTCGGATTTAGAATAAACAGCAGGTGCCCACGAATGGAAGGGCATGAGAACACCTTTGACCGCAAATCCCGCCGCCATGGATGCAAGGGCAACAACACACTCCGCATTTGGTCTGAGTGCCAGGTCCGAAAACAGGAGAGAGTTGAACTGGGAGTACAGCAATAGTATGCCGAAGAGTATGAGAAATGCCGAGAACGCGGAAAACACCAGATAACTTATGGTTGCCTTTCTGTCCCCGTTCCTCCAGACAAGCAGGAAGGATGACCATGACATCATCTCCCAGAAGAGGAAGAATGCGAGCATGTCCTTCGCAAGCAATATGCCCATCGTTGCAAACAATGCAAGAAGCATGAACGGGTAGAAACCATCGTTTTTCTTGAAGAACGAGTACGAAAAGAGCATGATTGCAGGGAACAGCGACATTATCATTATGCCGAAGAACCATGATATCGGGGTGATTCCGAGCTGAAGCGTTGCCCCTGCCACGGACAGTTCCGCCGATGTTTCGACCCCGAGATGCAAAAAGTCGAATAATTTGAAGCCGTACAGCCCCGCCCAGTCCGCCAGCGCAAGCAGCGGCAGTATCGAGGCGGCAATTGCAATCACTGCAGCCGTCTTTCTGCCCACGAAGAATGTTATTATGGCTGCAACAACCAGGGTCACGAATATGATATCAAGCATTTCATACACCCCCCAGCATATTCTGCATTGCCATGCTGTTCAGCAATGTTATCAACCCGAATATCAGGGACAAAGTTGCAAGTATGACCATTGCATATTTGTATGATATCGGCAGTTTGCCCTTCCTGCCGTAATTTCTGTTCAGATATCTGGCAAAGTAAACAGCCTCCACTATGCCGGAGAAGAATACCAGTATTATGACGAACCACAGCTTCTGGCCCGCCGCCCCGAGCAGAAGGTACCATTTGCCCCAGAATCCCGCAAACGGGGGCATCCCTATTATGCTCAGAACAGCCACCACGCCGGTATACTTTCCCACGACGCCGGGCATTCCATCGCTTTTTGACAACAGGAAAAGAGCTGACTTTGCGGATGCGTGGCTGACAACGAGGAAAAATGCTGCCAGAAGGGCATACTCGAAGTGCTGGCTGGCAAGCGAGAATGCAATGAGTATCAGCCCCATCTGCCCTATGGACGAGTATGCGAGCATGCGTTTGGTATTCTCCTGCATCATAGCCGCTATCTCCCCGACCACCAGAGTGGCAACACCGACATAGAGCGCTATCTCGTAGGCGTTATTGTACGGGAAAACAACCATGAGGAGCCTTGCAATGGCATATATGGCAGCCTTGGAAGGACCGAACGAGAGAAAGGATGCTATGTTGCTTTTTGCACCCTCATACGCGTCGGGCACCCACCCGTTGAGCGGGAAGATTTCCGCCTCGACACCTATTCCGGTGAGCAGCAGGGAGAACGAAATCCACATCATTTTCGTGTCCATGGACGATATCCTTGATGCGATGTCATATATGTTCAAACTTTTGAGCTGGCTGTATATGATTGCTATACCCATGAGTATGAAAACAGAGCCCACCGAGCCCAGAATCATGTACTTTATCGCCCCCTCGATAGCCCCCCTATCCCTCTTGGCGGCAACAAGTGCATATGATGCAACCGCAGTTATTTCGAAGAACACGAACATGTTGAATATATCTCCCGTCAGGACGATGCCTGTGGAGCCGGTAACAGCCAGCAGGTAAAGCATTGAAAATCTGTGGTCTCCGTCAGATGTGATGAAATTGATGGTGGCAAACACGTTTATTACGAATGCAAGCAGGGCAGAAAGGGAGTCAACGGCAAGATATATGCCGATAGGAGGTGAAAAACCTGCTATTGTTTCGTAAACCATCCCGTCATTGTAAACCTTTGCCAGAAGAAGAACGGAAAAAATCGAATTCAATACAAGAATCGCGAATGTGAACTGCTTTGCCACTCTTTTCAACAGCGGTGTGAGAAATGCTGCAAGCAAGGGCACCGCTATCATCAACACAGGGTGTATCACCATTTCATCCCCCTCCTGTATTCAAGAGTACCGGTCTTCGAATGATACCATATGAGCATGGTCAATGCAAGTGCGGTTACCGAAACTCCTATGACTATGGCTGTAAGAACGAGAGCCTGAGGGAGAGGGTCAACATATTTTGCAAAATTTCCGTTCTCTATCGGGGCAGTCCCACCGGGAACGTACCCGACTGTGATTAGCATCAAATTAACGCCTGTTTCCATCAGAGAAAGTGCTATGAATATCTTCATCAAATTCTTCTTGGACATCACGCCGTAAAGACCTATCGAAATAAGGGCTGCCACGGTGAAATACTCCGCCCACATCATTTCTGCACCTCCTTCATTACGTCAATTATCGAACTGAGTTCGGAACCAACCTTGAAGCCGACAGCAATGTAGATAAGCGGTATTATGCCTGCACTTACCAGATACCCGACATGCCCGAACGGGAGGAAATTCTGCAGGAATGATGTTGCAAAAACCAGTCCGAGCAGGCCTATTGATGCAAAGGTTATGCCTGCAAGACTCTCCGTTACGGAAACAGCCCTCTCCTTCATGAAGAATTTGGGGTATGCAAGCATCATAAGAAGGAATCCGGAAGCGATGACAGACCCGCCGGGGAACCCGCCGCCGGGCGTCAGGTGGCCGTGTATGAATATGTAGGCGCCTGCGAGCAGTATGAACGGAAGCACAAGTTTGGACCCCTCCCTCAGTATGAGATTTGCCTCCGTCTTCTTTTTGCCCGAACGCACCTTCATCTTGCGGAGAAGGAATGCCACACCGGTGGCTGCCGTGAACAGAACGGTTACCTCCCCGAGGGTATCAAAACCCCTGTACTCGACGACTATGGCGGTAACAACATTTGTCGCACCCGTTTCATCCTTCGTATCAGCAATGTAATGGGAGGGAACGTTCTCGTCCGCATAACTCCCGTTTATGGGATTCCGGTAATTGTACCCGCCCTCCGTGTAATCCGCAGACGGAAGCTGGTAGAGGGTGGACATGAGCATTGCAAAGAAAAGTGCTGCGATGACCGCTGCCGCGACCTTCCTCATTTCTCCCACCTCCCTGTCTTTCCTATCGCATACACGAATATTGCCATCGTGAGCCCTGCACCTATGGACGCTTCGGTTATGGCAACATCCGGAGCCTGAAGTATGAGAAACATTATTGAAACAACAAGGCTGGCGACGCCGGCGGCTATTGCTGCGGACATCAAGTCCTTTGTCTCTATCGCGTACAAAGCGGCTGCCACCACCAGCAGTGCCATTATCCATGAGATTATGGTGAACTCAATCATCTTTCCCCTCCTTGTACTTGTCAACAACGCTCTTCTTCCACAATTTTATGCCGTGCTTGTACGATGCCCTTGCAAGTGCACTCGCCCCGATGGGGGCTGTGAGAACGACAAATAGTGCTATTATCAGCAGTTTTATTATCCACTGTATCTCCATCAAACCCATACCGACAAGGAAGGAGAGTACACCCAGAGTGGTGGTTTTTGTAGATGCCTGCATTCTGTTGTACAAATCGGGCATCCGGATAAGACCTATCGACCCGAACAGGAAGAATAACGAGCCCACCAATACGAATATCATACCCGTATAATCAAGAATCTGCTCTATCATAATCCCTCCTCCAAGTATCTCGCTATCGCAACTACCCCTATGAATGCCAGTATTGCATAAACAAGGGCAACATCCAGATATATGAATCTCGCAGAGAGAAAGGCAATCAAAACAAGCAGGGCAGTGGTTATGTTTGTCAGAGCGTCGAGAGCCACCGCCCGGTCGGATGCGCTGGGGCCCTTGATAAGGCGATATGTGCTCAGGGCAATGGAAACCGCAATGATGGATATCACCACGTAGAAGAAATATATATTCATGAAAACACACCCCTCAGCAATTTCTCAAATCCACCTTTTATTATATCCCCTGCCTCCTTCGGATCCTCGCTTTTCACGTCCACCCAGTGAATATATGCCTTGTCATCGCGGTAATCAAGGGTCATTGTTCCGGGGGTCAGGGTTATGGCGTTTCCCAGCAACAGTCTGGCGGAGGGTTGCTTCAGTTCGGTCTCTATCTCCACTATTCCGGGTTTTACCGGCAAACTGGGGCTCAGTACTATTCTTGCCATGTTGAGATTTGCTTTTATCATCTCTTTGATAAATACAATGAAAAATGTTATGAAGTACGCCACCCTTCTGGGGTGAAAATAACGGAGACCCATGCCTGTAAAATTTTTCGATGTCAGCAATGCAATCACCACGGCAACCGCGGCACCCACCACAAACTCCTGCAGAAACATTTCCGTTGGCATGGACGGCGAGTAGGTAAGACCAAGCCATATAAGCAGTAATGCTACCGAAACATATGCAAACGAAGGTTTTCCCTCCATGGTATCAGATAAGGTTAAATACAATTGGATATATAACCATTTGGTTTGAAATCAAAACCAGCATATGATGGAAATGGACGATAAGGACAGGTCTATAATAAACATGCTCTCCAGAAATGCCCGCATATCGTACACGGAAATGGCAGCGAATATGGGCATATCGGAAACAGCAGTTAGAAAAAGAATCAAAAAGCTGGAAAGGGAAGGCATAATCGAGGGATATACCGTAAAGGTCAATCCGCAGCGCCTGGGATACAACAGCATTGCACACGTGGGCATCGATGCAAATCCGGAGCTTTTTCTTGAAGTGGCATCAATACTGACAGAAATGAACGAGGTGAAATGCGTGGCAATAACATCCGGCAGCAACATGATAATGACAGATGTCTGGGCTGCCGACAATAAAGAACTTACCGAAATAATGAACGAGATTTCGAAGATAAGGGGAGTTATCGCCCTACACCCCACAATCGTCGTCGAGATGCTGAAATCCCAGCAAACACCATAG